>JBBIUJ010000343.1:0-4476 GCA_037440345.1 Prolixibacter sp. | reverse complement strand
GAAGGAAAACACAAAGTAACTCCAAGAAGATTACTAACGAAATCCCATTGATTAATATATTTCAAAATATCAACAGAGTTATTGGATAAGCCTGAACCCTTTTGTGTTTGTTGCATTCGAGTCCCCGCCCACATATACTTTGAAATCACCGGGTTCGCTGCCGAAGCTCATATCTCGGCGATAGAAGCGCAAATCCTTTTCGGTCAGGGTAAATTCGACTCTCCGGGTTTCGCCCTTTTTCAGGATAACCTTCTGAAAGCCTTTCAGCTCTTTCAATGGACGGGTCACACTGCCTACCAAATCCTGAACGTACAACTGCACCACCTCTGCACCGTCATAGTTCCCGGAGTTGGTAAGATCGACTGAGATGGTCAATTTCCCTTCCCTGGTAAGGGTTTCGCTGCTTAATTTCAGGTTACTGTAGCCGAAGTTGGTATAACTCAGCCCGAAGCCAAACGGGAACAATGGTTCATTGGGCGAGTCGATGTAGCGCGAGCGGTATTTTTGTTCCACTCCCTCTTTTTCGTATGGGCGACCCGTATTTTTCATGCTGTAGAAGATGGGCACCTGTCCCAGGTTGCGGGGAAAAGTTACCGGCAATTTCCCGGAAGGATTGTACTTTCCTGTCAGCACATCCGCAATGGCTTGACCGCCGGAAGTTCCTGCATACCAGGTTTCGAGGAGTGCAGTGGTGAGCGGTAATTCCTTTTCGAGCGCCAAGGGACGACCGTTCATCAACACCATGACTACCGGTTTGTTGGTTTTGGCAATCTCCTGAAGAAGCCTGGTCTGTATCTCAGGTAAACCAATACTTGTACGACTTGCAGCCTCGCCTGTCCAATCGCAAGGTTCGCCGAGGACCATCACGACAACATCCGCCTGCTCCGCAATTTTTCGGGCCTCCACAAAACCGGATTCATCGTTACCGGAGAAGGCACATCCTTTCGCATACGATACCTTGCCTTCCGACAATTTCTTCAAGTTGTCAAGTAAACTTGAAACGCCTTCGGTCGTTCCGGCGGCATGCCACGAACCGAGCAAGTCCTCTTTCGAGTCGGCTAAAGGGCCAATTACTGCCAACGATTTGCCGTGGGCCAGTGGCAACAGGTGATCGTCGTTTTTCAACAATACCATCGACTTGCAAGCAACATCATAAGCCACTTTCCGGTTTTCTTCAGAAAAAACCACTTGCTTTTCACGATTTTCGTCACAATACCGGTAGGGATCGTCAAAAAGTCCGAGCATGAATTTCAGTTTCAGGATGTTGTGGACGGCTTTGTTGATGGTTGTTTCTGAAACTTTGCCTTCTGAGATCAGTTGTTTCAGGTATTTCAGGTAAACCGATCCTTGCATGTCCATTTCGACTCCGGCGTTTACGGCCAATGCGGCAGCCTCCTTTTCATTTGCGACAATGCCGTGTGGAACCATCTCATTGATTGAAGTATAGTCAGTTACCACGAAGCCCTTGAATCCCCATTCCTTGCGTAGAATATCTTTCAGCAAAAATGAATTCCCGGAGGAGGGAACGCCATCCAGTTCGTTGAAGGAGGTCATAATGCTCAAGGCGCCTGCATCCACAGCGGCTTTGTAAGGCGGAAGGTAAACTTCGCGCAACAAACGCTCCGACATATCGACGGTGCCATAGTCGCGGCCGGCCTGAGGCATCCCGTATGCCGCATAGTGTTTCACACAGGCCAGTACTGTGGATGGATCGGACAAATCGGTACCCTGAAAGCCGTGAACACGGGCCTCTGCAACCCGGCATCCCAGGTAGGTATCCTCACCGGCCCCTTCTGAAATGCGACCCCAGCGCGGGTCTCTCGCAATATCGACCATTGGGGCAAATACCCATTGTAACCCGCTGGCAGCCGCTTCGGTAGCAGCCGTCCGGGCGCTTTTCTCAATTGCATCCATATCCCATGAGGCAGCCTCGCCCAACGAAATCGGGAAAATGGTTTTGTGCCCGTGAATCACATCATAGCCAAAGAGCAATGGAATGCCAAGGCGTGTCTGTTTGATGGCGATCTCCTGAAGTTTCCTGGTATAGGCTACTGTGTGGGCGTTAAAAATGTTCCCGCACCTCCCGGCTTTGATCTCTTCCAAATCGTTGAATGACATTCTTGGTCCGGTTTGATCGGCGCCGCTTGTCAACAGAACCATCTGCCCGATCTTTTCATCCAGCGTCATGAGCGAGAGGACTGAATCGGCCCTGTGTTCACAATTTTTGGCTTTTGTGTTCACCGGTTGCATGGATGCAATGCAGTTCATAGCTCCCAGAAATAATCCAATGGAAAGGAATAATTTTTGCATTTTGGTTACGTTTTAGAAAGTAAACCCGAGTTTTGTCAATCCGTTCTGTACCTCTTTGTCCTGCATGAAGAGTCTCCAAAGCAGTTGGGAACGGTAATTTTCGATCATCACGACGATTGGTCCCTGGTCAATTGCCAGGTAGCGCGCCGGAAACCAGTCATTGGTTTCACTGAAGGCATCGTAAAAGCCGAAAGGCCCCCAGAGTTTACTTCCAAGCTTCTCGTAGAAATAGCGGGCCGCACGCATACTTTCTTCCGGAGCATATGGAAACGACGCCAGCGCGGCAGTAGGTGATATCACCCCTTTGTCGTTCGAGGGCATGTGCGCGTCATAACCTTTTATCGAATAACTGGCAGTCAGTCCCCAGCAGTCAGGTCCATATCCCTTGAATTTTTTAGGATTTTCAACACAATAACGATAATCGATCAGCACCTGGTTGCGGGTCTCGTCCCAGTAGTTGGCATACCGGTCTTTAAGGTTACGGGGATCCAGCCCCAAATAAGAATAGTGCGACCAAAAGAGCGGACCTCCGTACTCGGGCGCGCCGTTGTGCTTCAACTTCAGGGTATAGCCGTATTTGGTCGTTTCACCGTTGATCTTGCCATCGCGCGCCCAGCATTGATGGTAGGCTTCGGGTGAAAGCGGGTATGTTGGCGAACTTGCCCCCAGCACATAAGCGATGAGACATTCGTTGTACCCTTCGATGGCAAAATTCATTTCCCAGTTGTAAGTTGGGGACCAGTGCCAGTACAAAGCCGGTTTTCCATTTTGATACCAGCTCCATTCCACCTCGCGACAGAGCTTGTCAATTTTTTCTGCAAGTTGCTTTTCCCTCGGGAGATCTGTTTTCAGGTAGTTTTTCGCACAGATGAGCCCCTGAACAAGATAAGCTGTTTCCACGATATCGCCCCCGTTGTCTTTTCCACCGAATGGCTTAACTTTCCCGGTCTCACCAAACAACCAGTGAGGCCATGCCCCGTGAAACCGGTCGGCTTTTTCAAGGAAGGCGGCGATTTTGGAGAGTCTTTCCACGCCTGCTTCCCTGGTAATAAATTGGCGTTCAATTGCAACCAGAACAGACATAATGCCAAACCCGGAACCTCCTGAGGTGACCACGTTCTTATCGTTTTCAGGATAGAGGTCATCGGTGTGAAACCTCTCCCTGGCCATGCCGGAATTGGGTTCGGCCCCCTCCCAGAAATACCTGAAAGTTTGGCGTTGAATTAAGGTCAGCAGCGAATCGTCTGAAATCCGGGCAATCTTGTTGGATCCCTTTTTGAGTTTGGCGCCACTGTTTGCGCAGGAGACGATTCCCATTCCTATGAAAAGAGCGAATATCGAGTATTTTAATAGTCTGTTCATTGTATTTGATATGTAAATCCTAATTTGTTCAAACCTGCCTGTACCTCAGGACAGGACATGAAGAGTTTCCACAGTAATCCTGTCCTGTAGTTTTCGATCATACCGATCTGGGGACCTTGGTCAATAGCCAAATAGGAACTGGCAAACCAGCTGTCATTCAGGCTAAATGCATCAATCATACCATATTGTCCCCATAATTTATCTCCCATTTTATAATAGAAGAAGTTTAAGGCCTGAAGCGATTCTTCCGGAGTAAATGGCATAGAGGAGATGGCGGCAGTTGGGGCGATAACGCCTACATCGTTCGCCGGTGAACTGGCCGTGTAACCGTTCTGAATATCACTTGCAGTGAGTCCCCAGCATGATTTGCTGTATCCAAAATAGTTCTTTGGATTGGCTTTGCAGTATTCATAATTAATCTTCGAATGATTGACAACCTGCGTCTGGTAGTTGGCGTAAGTATCAGACATTCCCTTAGGATTTAGTCCCAAAAATGAATATTGTTCAAAAAACAGCGGCCCTCCATAGGCTTCTCCAAGCGGCAACTGATAGCCGTAATAGCTGTTGTTGTTTTTTTCGGCCCCATTTCTGGCAAAACCATTGTCGTACACGGCTTTCGAGATAGAATGTGTATTTGACGAAGCTGCCAGGACATAAGTGATCAGACACTCGCTCCAACCCTGAATAGGCATGTTCATCATCCAGCTTTTTGTCGGGCTCCAGTGCCAAAAGAGCTTATTGCTCCCGTCGCGGGTAAAAAAGTCCCATTCGACGGCGTCCCACAGAGCGGTAATATCCTTTCTC
>JBBIUJ010000342.1:0-4496 GCA_037440345.1 Prolixibacter sp. | reverse complement strand
AGCAGCTTTATAAATCCGGTCCCGGTGGACTGTGTGGTAACGAGGACATGGGATCACTCTCTTCCTGGTATGCCTTGAGCGCAATGGGAATCTACGCAGTGACACCAGGGGAGCCAGTTTACAACATTGGATCTCCGCTATTCGGAAAAGTTGTGGTTCATCTTCCCGGGAATAAGCGTTTCACCATTGAGGCCAGGAATAACAGTTCAGAAAACAAATACATCCAGTCTGCCACACTGAACGGATCCAGCTTCAACAGACCCTGGATAACACACGAGGAGATTGTCAAAGGAGGATTGCTTGTTTTCGAAATGGGAGCCGAACCCAACAAAAAGTGGGGAAACCTTTCTCCTCCGCCCTCTATGAGTAAATAAATAATAAAAAATCATTCTAAATTATTTGGCTCTTTTTTGGTTATTCTTTTTTTCGAACATACAATTTACTTGTTCTAAAGTCTTGTATGATTTGACTTCAGAGCCTTTCTGAAGCTCTTTTAGCGATCTTGCACGGATATTTCCAATGGATGAGTGCTCTTGTGTGCTTACCAACGTTTTGGTAACCACTTGATGAAGTTTTATATTTGCCCCCCGAAAGATTGAGATCATAAATTCTTTGCGATAGAGGGGTAACCGATTTGAGTATCTGAAACCCTATTGAGATTGATTTTCTAGCCATGCTTTTCTCGCTCACGTGTGGGATCAAATAAAAAAACAAATATTTAACAGATGAAGGGTTTGAAAATAATTGTATTGGCCAAGCAGGTTCCCGATACCAGAAATGTTGGGAAGGATGCCATGAAGGCCGATGGAACTGTAAACAGGGCGGCGCTTCCTGCAATTTTTAATCCGGAAGACCTCAATGCGCTCGAGTTGGCACTGAGGGTGAAGGATACTCTGCCAGGCACTACCATTACTATTCTGACAATGGGGCCTGGCCGGGCTGCTGAAATCATTCGTGAAGGTTTGTATCGCGGAGCCGATAATGGTGTTTTGCTTACTGACCGCGCCTTTGCCGGATCCGATACACTTGCTACCTCTTATGCTTTGGCGCAGGCTATCAAGGAGATGGGGCATTTTGATCTGATTGTTGCCGGGAGACAGGCAATTGACGGAGATACGGCACAAGTTGGTCCACAGGTTGCTGAAAAGTTGCATTTACCCCAGGTTACCTATGTTGAGGAGATTTTGTCCGTTGAGAAATCGGCTATTGTCATGCGTCGGAGGCTGGATAATGGTGTTGAGACTGTAAAATCACCTCTGCCAATGCTTCTCACAGTAAATGGTAGTGCACCCGATTGTCGTTCGAGGAATGTGAAAATGCTGATGAAATACAAACATGCCAGAACGATCACCGAGAAGCAGGAGGCTACCGAAGATTATACCCATCTTTATGACCATCGACCATTCCTGTACATTCGGGAGATGACGGTAGGTGATATTAAAACCGATGCGGATCAACTCGGTCTTACCGGATCGCCAACCAAAGTGAAGAAGATCGACAATGTTGTTCTACAGGCAAAGGATGCCAAGAAGTTGAATACAGCTGATGAAGGGATCAACGATTTGATGAGAGAACTGATTGAGAGCCACGTGATCGGCTAATGATTTCCAAATTTTAAAATACTAGATGAATGAACAACATATTTGTTTACTGTGAAGTTGAAGAGGGAATTGTATCCGAGGTGAGCCTCGAACTTCTCACGAAAGGCAGAAGTCTTGCGAACCAGTTGGGTTGCCAACTGGAGGCCGTCATAGCCGGATCCGGACTGAAGGGAGTTGAAAAGCAGATACTTCCATTTGGTGTAGATGTACTTCATGTCGCCGATGACGTGCGTTTGGAGCCTTATACGACACTGCCGCATTCGGCCATTCTGATCAAACTTTTCGAAGAAGAAAAACCACAAATTGCGCTCATGGGTGCCACACCCATCGGCCGCGACCTTGGGCCAAGGGTCTCCTCCGCATTGCATAGTGGATTGACTGCTGATTGTACCAGTCTTGAGATTGGAGACCACGAAGACAAAAAGGCCGGTATTGTATACAAAGACCTTCTTTATCAAATACGCCCTGCCTTTGGAGGTAACATTATTGCGACCATTATCAATCCCGATTGTCGTCCGCAGATGGCGACCGTTCGGGAAGGGGTGATGAAAAAAGAGAAAATCAACGCAAACTATCCAGGGATAGTGAAGCAGCTTGAGGTTTCCAAATATGTTAGCGACCTTGATTTTGTCGTTCAGATAATTGAAAGACATACTGAGAAGAAAAAGATCAACATCAAAGGTGCATCCATAGTCGTTTCCGGAGGATACGGCGTTGGATCCAAAGAAAACTTCAAGTTGCTGTATGACCTGGCGGCCGTTCTTGGAGCCGAGGTAGGCGCTTCGAGGGCAGCCGTTGATGCTGGATATGCTGAACATGATCGTCAAATCGGACAAACAGGTATTACGGTTCGTCCGAAGTTGTATATTGCTTGCGGAATCTCTGGGCAGGTACAGCACCGCGCTGGTATGGAAGAGTCAGCCCAGATCATTTCGATTAATTCTGATCCGGAAGCGCCAATTAACTCCATCGCCGATTATGTAATTACCGGTGATATCTCTGAGGTCATTCCAAAGATGATCAAGTATTACAAATCTAATACGAAGTAAATCGAGGTTGAATCGGGGTATCCCCACAAAAATTATTTCAAATGGCAAATTTTTACAACGATAATAAAGACCTTAAATTTCATCTGAGCCACCCAATGATGCACAAATTGGTATCATTGAAAGAGCGGAATTTTGAGGATAAGGATAAATATGATTTTGCTCCTCTTGATTTTGAGGATGCGATGGACAGTTATGATCGGGTTCTGGAGGTGGTAGGGGAGATAAGCGGAGAAATCATCTCACCCAATGCTGAAAGTATTGATGCAGAGGGGCCACAGGTTGTCGACGGGCATGTTAAATATGCCCGTGGCACACAGGAAAATCTTGACGCGCTGGTAAAGGCAGGATTGATGGGTATCACGCTCCCGCGCAGGTTTGGGGGACTGAATTTCTCCATTGTACCATATATTATGGCGGCAGATATTGTTTCCAGGGCTGATGCAGGTTTTGTTAATATCTGGGGTTTGCAGGATTGCGCTGAGACCTTGAATGAATTTGCATCAGAAGAACAAAAGATGCGTTACCTGACTCGTGTCGTGCACGGCGAGACGATGGCCATGGACCTGACTGAACCCGATGCAGGTTCCGATCTTCAGGCTGTACAACTTAAGGCCACTTATGATGAGAAAAAGGGCACCTGGCTGCTGAATGGGGTGAAAAGGTTCATTACCAATGGTGACGGGGACATTGCGCTTGTTTTGGCCAGGTCAGAGGAAGGTACCCGTGATGGAAGGGGTCTTTCCATGTTTGTTTATGACAGGAGAAGTGGGGGAGTTGTTGTTCGTCGAATCGAGCACAAAATGGGAATTATAGGTTCACCGACCTGCGAGTTGGTCTTCAAGAATGCCCCTGCAGAATTGATTGGATCCCGTAAAATGGGATTGATCAAGTATGTAATGGCCTTGATGAATGGGGCTCGTTTGGGTATTGCTGCCCAATCTGTAGGAATTTCTGAAGCTGCCTACCGGGAAGCGCTTCAATATGCTAAAGAACGTAAGCAGTTTGGTAAACCTATCGTAGAATTCCCGGCAGTCTTCGAGATGCTTTCCGTGATGAAAGCCAAACTTGATGGTTCGCGGACCTTGTTGTATGAAACCTCAAGATTTGTTGATTTGTATAAAACATACGAGCAGATATCGGAAGAGCGCAAGTTGGACGCGGTCGAACGCAATGAGATGAAAGAGGCACAGCGGGTTGCCGATTTGTTCACTCCACTCGTCAAAGGTACAACTTCTGAGTACTGCAATCAGAATGCCTACGATGCTGTTCAGATTCACGGCGGCTCCGGTTTTATGAAAGATTATCCGGTTGAACGTATCTATCGTGATGCCCGTATTACCTCCATTTATGAGGGCACTACGCAGCTTCAGGTGGTAGCAGCCATTCGTGGTGTGACAACCGGCGGATATCTTAAGCAGATTAGAGTCTATGAAAAAGCAGAATTAAAGCCAGAACTTGAAAAATTCAGACGAATTCTGATCTCTCTGACCCAAGATTACGAGGAAGCGGTTGAAAAGGTGGTGGCAACCGGTGATGATGAGTTCATTGATTTACATGCACGCAGGATGGTTGAAATGGCCGGTTACATCATCATGAGTTATCTTTTGGTGCTGGATGCCAACCGTGATAGTTCTCATCTCAGATCTGCCCAGGTCTTTAACAAAATGGCTAAGGGAGAAGTAAAAGCCAGGGCTGAGTTTATTCGGGCATCTTCGGTAGAAGATATTGGTCTTTACAAGTACTAAATGCAATATTATTTCGTATTAAAAGCCGGTTTTCAGCCGGCTTTTAATTTTTAAATACCTGACATACAGAAATATAAAATATTATTTCCATTTCTCTCAAA
>JBBIUJ010000341.1:0-4545 GCA_037440345.1 Prolixibacter sp. | reverse complement strand
ATCTATTTCAATCTATTTCAATCTATTTCAACAAGATATCCATCCTATTAATACTCTGAATCACAGCCCTCACCGTATGGTAATTGATCTTCCACGAGTGCCCCATGTGTGTCCAGATGGGATCTCCCTTTCGGGAAAGTAATGGATACCATTCTCCAACTTTCTTGTTGACGAACTTGTCGTAGACGAAGCGATGGACATTTTTATATGCATCCCAATATTTGTCCGATTTGAAAAGGATTACCGCATCCAATAGTCCAATCAATACTTCAGCCTGTTGCCAGAATTCTTTCTCCTTATCATATACTCCGCCGGAGTGGGGTCCTTCCACATACACCCCGCCGAATTCGGTATCGATACCATTGTCGACTGTATGGTCATAAATAATTCTAAACAACTCTTTGTATTCGTTCGGATCAGCTTTCAGAATTTCCAGGGAATGCAGCAACAACCAGGCAAATTCGGCATTATGACCGTAGCAGGTGTTGTCTGTGGCATTCCCCTTTTGTCCCTCTTCTGAAAAACGGTCCCAGCCCCAAATGATGTCAAATTTAATTTGTGGAGCGACAGTCCAATCTTTGAAGAATTGCGGAATCCCGGTTTTATAAACAGGATGGATGATTTTATTGATCAACAAATCGATGTCCTCCAGTAATTTCCGTCGATGAACCTCCAATCCGGTGCATTCGTAGAGAGTGGTATAAGCCTCCATCAAGTGCATGTGCACATCGAGGGTCTTACGGTCACCCCCCTGACTTCCTGGTCCGCAAAGGGTCCAGTCGCGGTGAAACATCTCCCAATAACCGCCATGTCGTGTATCTGCACAATATTTTTGAAGCAGGTCAAATACCTTCTCTGCATATTCCCTTCCTCTGGAATCTCCGGTAGCCAGGGTATATTCACTCAGGCAATAGATGGCAAAACTATGGCCATAGATAATTTTCTGATCAATTTTCACTTCACCTTTACGGTTCATCATCCAAAAAAAACCACCATGTTTTTTGTCCCACATTTTGTCGATCAGAAAATCTACTCCATGTTTGGCCAGTTCAGCCAGTTTTCCTTCCCCATATCCTGCTCGGTGTGCTGAAGCAATGGTATAAATACACCGGGTCTGGGCAATCAAAGATTTTTCATCTTCGCCGGAGTCTTTTCCGTATTGATCAAAATGGGTCAGGAAACCACCATTCACGTCATCCCTCATTCTGGAGGTCCAAAATGGAAGCAATTCTGTTAGCAGATGTATCTCCGCCTCTTTTCTTAAATCTAAAATTTCTGTTTTATTCATGTTATGTAGTCATTAATCAGTTGAAAACAACTTTTTCCTTCCGGGAGGAACGGAAATTGAGCTATTTTATACAGTATTCCTATAGTCGTCGATTCGTATGTAAATATAGCTTTTACCTGATTTAAATGGATGATTCAAATTAATTATCTTGGTCAAAATTTTCAAATGCATGAATTCAGACAAAGAGATATCGCTTAAATACCTTTTTTTCACCTTTCTAAAAATTGGTGCGATCTCTTGGGGTGGTTTTATGGCTTTGGTCGCAGTGGTTCAGAAACAGTTGGTAGACAAAGATAAAATCATCAGGGAGGAGCTTTTATTGGATGGGTTATCACTGGCCTCTGTTCTTCCGGGAGCTGTTGCGATTAATGTGATCACTTATATTGGCTATCATCTGAGAGGTGTTAAAGGGGCGTTGGTGAGTATGTTCGCGACTATCATTCCGGGCTTTCTGATGATTGTTGGGTTGGGAGTGATCTATTCTACATATGGTGAATTGCCCGTTTTTACCAAATTCTTTATGGGTATTTTGCCGGCCATATCAGCCGTGATTCTGAGTATCGCATTCTCTATGGCGCAAAAACAGGTAAAAGATTTCAAACAAATAATGATTTGCCTCATTGCCGCCCTTTGTTTACTGACAATTCATTCTTTTTTTGCCACACTTTTTGTGATTGTGTCCAGCGCCTTCGCAGGATATTTGTTTTACTATCGCCCTGGACCCAAAGCTGAAAAGAGAGAGATAAAACGAACTCCATTCAATTACCGAAAATATCTGCTTACTACAGTTATTTTGATTGTTACAGTTACTTTGATTGCTTTTGCCACTACGCTCTTAAAGATAGATACGCTTGGCTGGTACAAGATCAACCGAACCATATTTCTTACTTTTTCGGGAATGAGCCTTACTCTCTTTGGTGGTGGATATGTCATTATACCAGCCATGCATCAGGTCATTGTTGAAGGTTTCCATTGGCTGACAACCAAAGAATTTGCGGATGCCATTGCCATGGGGCAGATTACTCCCGGGCCGGTCATTCTTTCTGCAACCTTCATTGGATACCGGGTTGCAGGCTATTTAGGAGCTTGTGTCGCGACCCTCGCGATCTTTCTGCCTCCTGGGTTTGTGATGATATTTCTCACTGGATTTCTTAAAAAAATCCAAGATTCGACTCTATTAGCGGCTATTTTTAAAGGGATGAGGCCGGCCATCATTGGAATGATCTTCTCTGCTGCCTTTACAGTTAGCAAAGAAGCGGAGCTTGTTTGGCCCTCTGCCGTCATTTTCCTGACAGTTCTCATTCTTATGGTAAGATTCAAAGTGGATGTTGTCTATTTAATACCTCTTGCAGGGATTGCCGGGATCTTCCTTTTTTAATCCCCCAAACCAACTGACCCGACCAAATAGCAGTTTAATTTTTGAAAATAATTACCGGAATTAAGATTCCCAATTACCAATTGTCGATTCCCTCTAGAATTATTCGTCACCTCATATTACAACTCATCCTTCTTATCCAGCGATCCGGTGGATTATTTTTTTTCTCATGTGATTTTCAGCATTTATTTGAGGGAAAATTTAAATTACCATGAAGGTCGTCATCTTTACACTCACTTTCCAATTGTTGCTTTCCAGCCTTTCAGCACAGGTTGTTATCTCCGGTAAGGTGTCGGATCAAAAACAAATGCCGCTCACAGGAGCCAATGTTTTTCTTCAGGGAAGTTACGATGGAACGACTGCTGACAGTACGGGTAATTTCAGTTTCAAATCCAAACTAACCGGGCAGCAAACCATTTCCGCCACTTTTATCGGGTACAAACCCTATTCCCGAAAATTGAACATGGACAGTACGAAAACCATCGTACTGAACCTTGTTTTAGAAGAAACCGGAGGGCAAATCGATGAAGTGGTGATCAATGCCGGGGCCTTTGAGGCAAGCGACGAGAAGAAAGCAGTTATTATGAGGATGTTTGATGTTGCCACGACTCCCAGCGCCCAGGGCGATATTTTTGGAGCCCTCTGTACCTTACCGGGAGTTCAAAAAGTGGGCGAAGATGGAAGGGTATTTGTCCGCGGAGGTGAGGGCTACGAAACAAAAACCTTTATGGACGGCATGCAGGTTTCATCACCGTACATGTCTAAAATGCCTGATATGCCTACACGGGGACGCTTTTCGCCCTTGCTTTTCAGTGGAACACTGTTCAGTACAGGCGCCTACTCGGCCGAATATGGACAGGCATTGTCATCAATTGTTGACATGAAAACCAATTCGATCGAGACCGAAGAGAAATCGAGCATTTCAATCATGACGGTTGGTGTGATGGGGTCAACAACCAAATGCTGGAAAAAAGCTTCCCTTTCGCTGATCGGGGATTATGTAACTTCCGGATTGTCCAATGTTATTAACAAACAGCAGGTCGACTGGATTAAAAATCCGACAGGAGTTGACGGAACCCTCATGTTCCGGCAGAAAACAGGAAAGACGGGTTTGTTTAAAGTTTTCGGAACATTTAACAACAGCGCCAGTGGCATGAACTATCAGAATACACAATCGGGTCTGGAGCAGGCTATTTTGCTAAACAGCAGTAATGTTTATCTGAATAGTACCTACAATGGCATGTTGGGCGAAAAGTGGATGATCAAATCCGGTCTTGCGTGGAATTGGGACATTCAAAAGTTCGATCTGGATAAAGATCAGGTAGCCACAACTCAAAGGATGACACATGCTAAACTTGGATTCAGCCATTTTTTGAATGAAAAGACCGAATTGAAATTTGGCGCTGATTGGGTAAATTTTTCCTATGATCAAAATATCAGAATAGATGGCAATTACAGGTTGCCCTTTACCAATAATCAGCTTTCCGGCTTTGCCGAATTGGAATATAAACTAACCAAAAAATTTGCAACCCGGTTTGGAGTGAGGCTGGAAAATAGTTCACTCCTGAGGGGAACAACACTCACACCCAGGTTATCAGGTGCATACAAAACAGGTAATCACAGTCAGGTATCGCTTGCATTTGGCCAGTTTTACCAAAATCCTGAAAACGATTACCTGAAATTTGCACCTCAGTTAAAACCTGAAAAATCGGGCCATGCCGTGATGACCTGGCAGTATCAGACCGACTTAAAAACATTCAGGGTGGAGGGTTACCTGAAAAAGTATTCAGATTTGGTGAAATTCGCCAACCCATTGGCAACCAATCCTCTCGATTATTCGAATGCGGGCAGTGGTCATGCGGAGGGCATAGACCTCTTCTGG
>JBBIUJ010000340.1:0-4545 GCA_037440345.1 Prolixibacter sp. | reverse complement strand
GGTAAAGCAATCCTGCAATTTCGAAGGTCGACATCGAGGTTCCAAGTACCGGAATCCCCTCTTCGTTGCTGTGATCGATGGTCTTTTGTTCAGGCCGAAGGGAACTTACAAGCAGAACACATGCCAACCCTTTCAGCGAGGCGATGGCAACTACATTCCGGTGCGTTTGCAAAGTGATCCAAAGATCGCCTTCTTTGGCATTTCCCATTACATCGCTCAGTAAATCTGATACATAGCCTCCTGTGATCTCACTGTTGAGGCCTTCTCCACCTGAGAATACCACCAGGCCCAGCTCTTTTACCAATTCAGAAACCTTCATTTCGTCTTCCTCTTTTGTTACAATCCGCATTAAATCGTCCCTCTCCCCATCTTTTTTCCAGGTTGAGGAATGCTTTTTCTACCCCAATTTTTCCTTCCTTCTGCCACCTTTGCTGAAGAAACACACAGTCCGACATTTTTGCTTTCCCCTGGACCATATCCTCGGCCAGGGCCTGGCAATTTGGCGCCCCGCAGCCGCCACAGTCGATTCCTGGCAGGAAGCAGATGATTTGCTGGGCTTTACTCATTTTTGCCATGGCCTTGCTGATGTCATCATCCAGGCGGAAAGCATTGTAGGCTTTTATCTCATCAATCATCAGGCACTCCCTGAGATCGTTTTTTCTGAGATTTGGGGCCAACTCCTTTTCCCGGTAGGATGGGTATTTTTTGGAACGCTGCTCCAAACGCTCTGTAGTTGTAAATCTGTTTCCGGTCATCAGGATGCCGCCTGCACAACTTTGATCACAGGCCCTCATTTCGAGAAAATCAAATCCTTTGACTTCGTCGTTTTCCAGACGGTCCAGAAACTTTACAACGCTATGGATTCCGTCAATGGCGATGGCCCTATTCCCGAATCTGGAGGATTCGCCTCTTGATGTACTCCAGAGTATTCCCTCGCGGGTTAGATGTTCCCTCTGTTGTTGGGTGTCGTCTTTCTCCTCTTTGAGGATAGCTTGCCTAACTCTGTTGTAGAAATCACTCATGCTGATAATGCCGTCGACAACAGATGGTTGTTCGCCCACGGGACTTTTGACTGCTGCAATTTTGGCGGCGCAAGGGGTAATGTAAAAAATTCCGATCTCCTCCTTTTTTACCCCTTGATTCATAAGGGATTGGAGGATAAAATGCGCTGCCAATTCGTGCGGCGCTTTAATCGGAATGATGTTATCGATAAGTGATGGATATTTTATCTGTATCAACCTGACTACTGCCGGACAGAATGCGGAGATGCCAGGTTTGGTAAGTTGGTGATCCTGAAGGTACTCTTTGGTAAGATCGATCAGAATTTTGATGGGCTGCTCGACCTCCATAAGATGGGTAAAACCCAATGACAACATGGCGCCATAGATCTGCTCCTCAGTAATCTTATCAGGAAACTGCCCGATCATCACGGCAGGGAACAGGGCAATCCTGTATTTGAAATCCTGAAGCATCTTCAGGTCGTTTTGTTTGATGTAAAAAGCCTTGGCCGGACAAGCCCGCATGCATTGCCCGCAATCGATGCACCTCTCCTGAATGATCATGGCTTTCCCTTTCCTGATCCTGATGGCTTCAGTGGGGCACACCCGCATGCAATGGATGCACCCGATGCACTTGGCCTCGTCGATCTGAATGGCATGATGGAAAACCCCTGGGATCATTTTTGCTATTTTATTAAAACTGTATCTCTTATCAAGTGAAAAGGATAAAGGATATAGACGGTGCTCCGTTTCATCGTTTCCCCGTTTCCCATGCCCTTCGGCCCTTCTACTTCGCTCAAGGTACCACTATGCTTTGCGACCATTTCAAAATTCAAAAGTCATTGTTACTGTAGTTCCTATTCCCGGGGTGCTTGTGACCAACAATGAGTCGGAATTTTTTTTCATGTTGGGCAAGCCCATCCCTGCGCCGAACCCCATTTCTCTTACTTTTGGTGAGGCAGTAGAAAAACCTTCCAGCATTGCCAGGTCTATATTCACGATTCCCGGACCTTGATCTTGTAAGGTTGCAAGAATCTGGTGGTCATTAACTTTGATGGTCACTTCCCCCCGAAAAGCATGGGCCGCAATATTTACCTCTCCTTCATACAAAGCCACCACGGTACGTTTTATCACCTTTGGATCGATATTCAGTTGGCCTAGCACCTTTTTGGTCTCACTTGATGCCATTCCAGCCCTGTCAAAATCACCTCCTTCGATGTTGAAATGCAGCTCTATCATTTCAATAGAGCGGTTTTAATCCATTGGAATACAGAACGCCGGATGCTTTGAACATAGAATAGGGCGACTCAAGGAGAACCATATTGTGTTCCTTGGCCAGCTCGATAATATCGTCCGAAACCTTTTTATTCCTGACGATAACGAGGTAATGAATTTCGGCAACTTCAGCTGTCCTGATAATTTGAACATTGGCAAGTCCGGTCAGTAGCAAAATGTTCTCTGCATCAAGCGTCAAGACATCACTCATCAGATCGGAACTGAAAGCATTCAAAATTTCGTCAGAAATCCGGTGATGACCACACAATATTTTTGCATCTAAAAGCCGAATGATTTTATCTATCTTCATTATTTACAACACTTTAATCAATAACAAAAAGCTAATTCTATTATTGAAAAATTTTGTTCAAATTTCCGAAAAACCATTCAATGAAAAAAATTGTTTTTTGTAATTTTTCTTATTTAAATTCTTTCAAAACAATTAGTTCAGAACAGTTTAATTGTTGAAAAATTATACAATGACAAAAGTAAACATTCCCAAAGTGCGAAACATGATTATGGTTAGAAATTTGTAATTTAGTGGAATCAATACCACTTAATTTATGATTTACGAACAAGATGCATTTCTTTCCGGGCTAATCAAGGATCCGGGATTGTCATATAAAATAATTGACCTACTCCCATTCCCGATCAATTACCGCGATGCGGAGGGTTTTTACATCACCTGCAACAAAGCGTTTGAGAAATTGCTTGGTATTAGCCGGGAGGAGGTGATTGGAAAATCATACCTGGAATCTCAACCCGCCGAGGTTGATGAAATGATAGGAATGAAAGACAAGGAGTTGTTTGATTCTCCGACAGATATTATCTACGAGCACCAGTTCAAAACAGCGGATGGCACAATGCACGAGATGCTGATATACAAAACAGCCATCCGGAACGATTCAGGTGCATTCGAAGGGATTGTCTCTACTTTGTACGATGTAACCGATCGGCGGAAGGCAGAGATCAGATCTGAAAAGGCCAAAGAGGCATCGGTCATTGCCTCTGCCATGCTTCAGAAGATCAGGGCCGGAATTGTGATTGTCGACCACGACATGAAAGTGATTGATTGCAATGAAACTTTTGCCAGGCTGATGGGTGAGGAGGCTGAAGAGTTGTACGAAGCCATCCCCGGACTACAGGGAGCCGATGTGAAGGAGCTGGTTCCGGAGATTGTCGGGAAAATGTTCTCAGGCTTACTCCATACCGGTGAGGAGATGTTGGAGCGCGACCTGACCTACAAAAATAAACTGCTTCATATCTCAATCGTCACCATTTATAAACACAGGGTTGTTGGGGCCATCATCAGAAACCTATCTTCTCCGAAACTGGTAAGGGAAGAGATCATCAGCAGGGCCATGAAGGTGACCAAGCAAAACATTGAGATGGTTCAGCAGGTTGCAACTTTGCTGGCCGAAAATGCCGCCCAGACGGAAGATATACTCAATTCAATTGTAGCTGCATACAAATACGGAGAAGACCGAAAAGATGAGTGAGTTTCACATCGAAATTGATTTTAACCAAAAGCAACCTTCCGGTCAGATTGTGTGCGGTGATGTATTTATCTCCAAACTGATTAAGGAGGATGGCCGTACCATTCTGGTGCTCTCGGATGGTGTCGGTCACGGTGTCAGGGCCAATGTCCTCGCGACCATGACAGCCACCATGGCGTTGAACTATACAGTATTGTACAAAAGGCCGGAGGCCGCGGCTAGAATCATCATGCAGGCATTGCCGAGCGACAGCGGAGGGGTAAAAACCTATGCCACTTTTACCATCATTGAGCTGGAGAGCGATGGCATGGTAAGGATCGTCAATTACGACAATCCCAAAAGTGTCATTATAAGGAATGGAGTTCCTTTCACCCCAACCAAAGAGTATTTGTTGAATATTACCGGCATTGAGAATGCCGGCAAGGTATTGCGGTGCAGGGAGTTTCGTGCAATGAAGGAGGATCGGATTGTTTTCATGAGTGATGGGATCACCCAGTCGGGGATGGAAAGCGAAAAGATGAAGATGGGGTGGGAGCAACCGAGTGTAGAAGCTTTTGTTGTACAGCAACTTGCGAGGAGCAGTGATATTTCTGCCAGGCGCCTGAGCAAAAGAATCCTGAACAAAGCGATTCAAAACGATGGTTTTCACCTGAGGGATGATGCAAGTTGTGGTGTCATCTATTTCAGGGATCCCCGTGAGATGCTGCTGATTACCGGGCCTCCTTTCTTTAAAGCCAAAGACCATGATTTTGCACAACGAATTCATGATTATGAGG
>JBBIUJ010000339.1:0-4599 GCA_037440345.1 Prolixibacter sp. | reverse complement strand
TTCCCTTTGAAGATGACGATGTTAGCGATTTTGTATCGGGAAATCTGGAGAAGAACGGGGTAATCATCCACCGTACTGCTACCCTTCGCACGGTAAGAAAGAAGAGCGATTACCTCGAAGTGGTCCTGGATTACGAAGATGGGCACAGCAGTGTTGTAGAGGTGGATATTATACTCATATCTATAGGCAGAGATCCCAATACAGCGGGCCTTTGCCTCGAAAATGCGGGCATCGAAACTGCTAGTAAGGGTTATCTGAAAATTAACGAGGAATGCGCCATATCCAACTTTGGCGACTGTAATATTTTCGCTGCCGGAGACGTTACCGGTCAAAAAGCATTGTATGGAGTAGCCGAAGAGCAGGGTCGCTTCATTGTAGAGGCAATCTTTGGTAAAACTGAATATTTGCTCGATTATTCCCACATGCCAACCCTCATGTTCTTTAAGCCGGAACTTGCTGCGGTGGGTGCAAATGAAAAAATGCTCCAAAGCAAAGGAATTCCATATAAGGCTGTTTTTTATTCCAACGAACTGGTCAATAGAACAATAGCCATGAGGAATACCAATGGCTTTGTGAAAATCATGGTCAGCAACGATGGATCCGATAGAATTTTGGGAATGCGGGCAGCAGGGCCCCAGGCCTCCGCCTTCATTGTCTCCATCGCCTATCTGATCAATTCAGATATCCGTCTGAAAGAGGTACTACAAAGTATTCACCCACATCCAAGCGTTACCGAAGGCATACAGGAATGTCTGAGGATATTCCACAACCAATCCATCTTCAAACCGCAGGCTTTTCCTAATCTGATCAGGGTTACTGAATGGAAACCTTAATTAATTACAAATTAAAAATTAAAAATTACAAATTGGGGAAGCTTGGTCATTCTGCATTGATTTGCATTTTGGAATTAAAACCAAACTATATTCAATTCATAACAAATTTTTAATTCGTAATTTTTAATTTGTAATTCTCTTCTGCCTATCTTCGCTGACGTTTTAACCATTAAATCCGGCTACATGATCCTCTTCTTCAAAGAGAGCAGCAAGACAATTGCTGTAGGAACCCAAGTTTCATTGAATCAAACAGATATAGATAAATTGTGTTGGCTTTTCGGGGATGCGAAAATGATCCTAATTGATCAGTTGGAAGGTCAATTTGTAGGTCCGCGCAAGGAGATGATTACACCCTGGAGCACCAATGCAGTTGAGATTACCCAAAATATGGGAATTAGCGGGATTATTCGCATCGAAGAATTTATCGATGGAAATGGCCAGAGCAGTTTTGATCCCATGCTTCAGGCCCTTTACAAAGGATTAAACCAATCGATTTTTACCATCGACCACCAACCGGATCCAGTTATTTATATTGAGGATATCCCTGCATACAACAAGAAGGAGGGACTGGCTCTAAGTCCGGATGAAATTCAATACCTTGAAGAGGTTGCTGTAAAAATCAATAGAAAACTAACTGACAGTGAAGTATTTGGATTTTCACAGGTAAATTCAGAGCACTGTCGGCACAAAATTTTCAACGGAACTTTTATCATCGATGGCATCGAAAAGCCACAGACGCTGTTCGAATTGATCAAGAAAACAACCAAAACCAATCAAAACACTGTCGTTTCGGCATACAAAGACAACTGCTCTTTTAGCGAAGGTCCTGCCGCAGAGCAATTTGCCCCCGCTTCGGCTGATCAGCCGGATTATTTTCAGGTTACCGACATCGAAACGGTTCTCTCATTGAAGGCAGAAACACATAATTTTCCCACCACTGTCGAACCTTTCAACGGAGCAGCTACCGGAACCGGCGGAGAAATCCGTGACCGAATGGCCGGAGGTAAAGGAAGTTATCCAATTGCCGGAACAGCAGTTTACATGACCTCCTATTCCAGAAATGATGAAAACAACCGAATATGGGAACAGAACTTTGAACCTCGCAAATGGCTGTATCACAATCCAGAAGAGCTTTTAATTAAAGCATCTAATGGAGCATCCGATTTTGGAAATAAATTTGGGCAACCCCTCATCAATGGCTCCGTATTGACATTTGAACATGCTGAAAACCAAAAGAAATATGGTTACGATAAGGTAATCATGCAAGCCGGAGGTATCGGGTATGCCAGAAAAGAGGATAGTCTGAAGGGGGTGCCTCAATCAGGTGAAAGTGTTGTCCTTCTTGGTGGTGACAATTACCGCATAGGTATGGGAGGTGGCGCAGTATCCTCAGTAGATACAGGCGCTTTCGAAAGCCATATTGAATTGAATGCGGTGCAACGCGCCAATCCAGAGATGCAAAAAAGATCCTACAATACGATCCGTTCTTTGGCCGAATCCGGTAAAAACCCTATCGTCTCCATTCATGACCATGGCGCTGGTGGCCACCTAAATTGTCTGTCAGAATTGGTTGAAGAAACTGGAGGTCAGATATTTGTAGACAAACTTCCGGTAGGCGACCCCACCCTTTCAGCCAAAGAAATCGTTGGGAATGAATCTCAGGAAAGAATGGGCTTTGTAACCGGGAAAGAAAATTTAGATTGGATTCAGCGAATCGCTGGGCGCGAAAGATCACCGTTTTACGTGATCGGAGAGACGACCGGAGACCATAGATTTACTTTTGTTAACCGTAAGAATGGTGATTGCCCCATCGACATGGAGTTGGCAACCCTATTCGGCAAACCACCCCGCACCTTGCTTGAAGATAAGACCCCGGATCAAAAATTTGCAAGAATTTCATATAACAAAAAATTAATAAACAGTTACTTAGAGCAAATATTACAACTCGAATCAGTCGGTTGTAAGGACTGGCTCACTAATAAAGTTGACCGTTCTGTAACCGGAAGAATAGCCAAACAGCAATGTGTTGGTGAACTGCAACTTCCTTTGAATAACCTCGGGGCAGTTGCCATTGATTATCAGGGAATCAAAGGGATCGCCACTTCGCTCGGTCATGCGCCTGCCGCAGGGTTGGTTAATCCTGCCAATGGTTCCGTTCTTTCCATTGCTGAGGCGCTTACCAACATTGTTTGGGCTCCCCTCACACATGGACTTAAAGGAGTCTCACTTTCTGCCAATTGGATGTGGCCGGCCAAAAATCAGGGTGAAAACGCGCGGTTGTATCAGGCAGTTGAAGCAGCATCCGATTTTGCCTGTTCATTGGGAATCAATATTCCTACCGGAAAAGATTCCTTATCTATGACACAGAAATATGTGGATGAGGTTGTTTATGCCCCAGGCACTGTGATTATATCCGCTTCCGGCGAAATTTCCAATCTCAGAAATATCATTGAACCTGTTTTGGTCAATGATCCTGCGAAAACAATTTACTACATTGATTTCTCTAAATCCAAAAAGGTTCTGGGAGGCAGTTCGCTTGGACAAATCCTGTTTACTGTAGGAGAAGAGTCCCCAACAGTATCCGATCCTGCCTACTTCGCAAAGGCTTTTCAAACCTTGCAGGAGGCAATCAGCACTGGCCTGGTTGCTTCAGGACATGACATATCATCTGGAGGACTGATAGTTACACTACTGGAAAGTTGCTTCGCACAAAATTCAGGAGGAATTGAGGCGAATATCACATTACTCAAAGAATCAGACAGTGTAAAAGCTCTCTTTAGCGAGAATCCGGGAGTTATTGTTCAGGCAGTTGATCCCGTCAAATTCGAAAACCTGTTCCATAGAGCCAATGTGAATTGTATTCCTATCGGGAAACCAGTGGCAGAAAGAGTAATCAGAATTACCAATTCTTCCGAACAATATATTTTTGAAATAGATACGCTTAGAGAGAAGTGGTTCAGGCCCTCCTATCTTCTTGATAAAAAACAATCTGGAGAAAAGCTGGCATTGAATCGTCTCAATAATTACAAAAAAAATGTGCTCGCGTTCAATTTTGGTAGTTTTAATGGTAGCTATTCCTCTTTGAACATAGCGCCAAAACGCAGGGAGCCATCGTGTATCAAAGCAGCCATTATCAGGGAGAAGGGTGTGAATGGCGACAGGGAAATGGCCTGGAGTCTTTATCTGGCAGGATTTGATGTCAAGGATGTCCATATGACCGACCTGATAACGGGTCGTGAAACCCTTGAGGATATCAGTCTCATTGTTTTTGTTGGAGGATTCTCGAACTCGGATGTTCTTGGTTCTGCCATTGGCTGGGCAGGGGCATTCAAATACAATGAAAGGGCTAAAGCTGCGCTGGAAAATTTTTATAAGAGAAATGACACCCTGAGTTTGGGTGTTTGCAATGGTTGCCAGCTAATGGTTGCCCTGGATCTCATCTATCCGGAGAAAAAAGGTAAGATGAAGATGCTTCACAACGAATCACGCAAATTCGAATCATCATTTTTAAATGTTGATATTCTTGATAACGAATCAGTTATGCTGAAATCACTTGCCGGAAGGAAATTGGGTATTTGGGTGGCGCATGGTGAAGGAAAGTTCTCAATTCCTGAAAGCGAAGATCAGTACAAAATCCCAATGAAATACTCCTTCGCCAATTATCCTGGGAATCCTAACGGGTCGGATTACAATACGGCAGCCATTTGTTCTGCTGACGGCAGGCACCTGGCTATGATGCCACACCTCGAAAGAGCAATCTATCCTT
>JBBIUJ010000338.1:0-4600 GCA_037440345.1 Prolixibacter sp. | reverse complement strand
CTTGAGGTAATAATTTCGTTTATTTTCTGCTTGATAAATCTGCTATCGGGCATCTTGTCAGCATCAATCTTCATGAAATCAAGCGCTGGCAGCAGGATAGCATTAAAACCCTCTTCCTGCATCAGCAAAGTAAAAAGGGCTGTGGAGATGAGCTCTCCTTGTGCCAGGATAGCCCTTTCGCCAACCTCTGAGAAAGCGCCGGTGGTAAAGGACTTGATGAAATCAAAATGTTCCTCTAAAACCTTTTTACCATGATCTTTCATCTCATTGCTTTTGAACAGGTCAAAAACAACGTTGTAATATTTTTTTTCAAGAATACTGATTTGTGTAAGCGCTGATTCTTTGTTCTTCTTGGTCAGGTAATCGGATATCTCAACCAGGCTGTTGGTTGTGCCAGACATGGCCGACAACACCACCATCTTTTGCTTGCCGTCTGTGATAAGTTTCATCACCGACCTCATGTTCTCAATCGAACCTACAGAGGTTCCTCCAAATTTGAATACTTCCATGGTTAATGCTTTAACTGACTATCATTAAGAAGCTACAAAAATAATAATAATACAGGGTATTGTACGGACAAATAGTTTTTTAGTCAAAAAATGAACTTACGATTTGTAAGCAGTCTGATTTTGACTAACTATTTGACTAGTTTAGATATAGCCCTGAATTCAGCTGCTGTAGAACAGCGTGTCAATTCGAAAAGTATCGATTCTACCGTTGAAACACGAATTCCTTCCAATGCAAACCGCTGTATGGCTATTTGCTTTTCTTTGAGATCCCTCGAGCTGATGCAATCCGAAATGATAATTGGGTGATAGCCATTCTCCATAAGATCAATGGCAGTCTGAAGTACGCATACATGCGATTCAATTCCGCAGATCAGCACATTTCTCTTGCCCGATTGTTCTAAAACACTCAAATAAGCAGGCTCATCCAGACAACTGAAGCTCCCTTTTTCAATGAAAGTAAACGGATCAAAAAGTGAACTTATTTCACCAATGGTCGATCCCAGCCCTTTCGTATACTGTTGTGTAACCACTAACGGGATATTAAGGACAAGCATTCCTTCAATTAACATTCTGCATTTTGCAGCCAAAGCCTCTTTGTCGGCCATTACCGGGAATAATTTTTCCTGGATATCGATGATCAGGCCTGTACAGTTTTCTCTTTCTATGCGCATGATTTAGTCGTTAATTTCTGAGAATTTTCTGCGTTTCAAAATAAAATAGTTCCAGACAATACTCTTGTCAGTAGTAATATGAAGTGATCTGTTGTTGCTGTTATTTAATATGTAACGACGCTTCTTGATGAGCGACGGAAGATTGCCGTAAAATTTCAGATGTGCAGTAAATACTCTTCCAAATGATCTGAATTCTCCTTTAAAGATGAAAACAAAAGCTGCAACACCATCCAGAATCATCCGCATAGGAAGTTTGGTTGCCAACTGACTTCCCGGTAGGTTTTTAAACAGCAGATAGAGATTGTTCCGAAAATTGAGGTGGATCTTCAAAGGGTTGTTGTAGTTGAGCGTTCCCCCGCCAATGTGGTAAACCACCGAAGCGGGTGCGCAATAAACCTTGTAGCCAATATGCTGGGCGCGCCAGCAAAGATCAATCTCCTCCATGTGTGCCCAGAAATCCGGATCAAATCCATTGCAAGCTTTCCAGAGCTCTGATCTAATCATCATGCAGGCGCCCGTAGCCCAGGAGATTTGCATGGCCTTATCGTACTGCCCACAATCTTTTTCCACCACCTCCAATACCCTGCCACGGCAGAAAGGATAACCGTACCGGTCGATAAATCCCCCGGCAGCGCCGGCATATTCAAACTCATCGCGCCGGTCAAAGCGTAGCACTTTAGGCTGGCAAATTCCAATGGCAGAATCCTGTTCCATCATCTCCACCAAAGGTTCAAGCCATCCGGGAGTCACCTCCACATCCGAATTTAGCAGGACGAAGTAGTCTGCATGAAGCATGGCCAAAGACCTGTTATATCCTTCTGCAAAACCATAATTTTGATCCAGTTGAAGGTAAACTACCGTTGGAAAGTCGTTTTCCACCAATGATTTACTCTCATCCGTCGATCCATTGTCTGCCACAACTATTTCCACATTTCCTGTCGAGCAGGATATGACAGAGGGCAGAAACCTTTTCAGGAAACCGCTGCCATTCCAGTTTAGTATGACAATGGATATTTTTTTGCTGCTAATCATTCCCTGCTTTCTTCCCTGTTCTTAACGACAATAATACTTCTCTATGATGGATTGAAATTCCTTGAAATAGTTTTTGTTGGAGGCAACAATTTCGCCACCAAAAAGGAAGTTGTTGCCACCTCTGAAATCAGTGATCCTTCCGCCAGCCTGCTGTAAAATGATGATGCCCGCCGCAACATCCCACGGACTTAAACCAGTTTCCCAAAATGCCTCAAACCTTCCGGCAGCAACGTAGGAAAGGTCGGTGGCAGCGGAACCCAGCCGTCTGATGCCATGGGAATTAACCATCAGGTATTTGATGGTCTCAATAAACGCCTCCGGATTTTTAACTTCACCATATGGAAAGCCTGTGACAATAAGGGCTTCCTGGGTAGTGGAGGCATCTGAAACTCGAATCTCCCTTTCGTTCAACATGGCCTTGCTGCCTTTCCAAGCGTAAAAACATTCATCTTTCGAGATTTCATAGATCACACCCAAAATGACCTCATCATGCTCTATCAGTCCAATACTGACGGCATATGGAGGTGCGCCATGAATGAAATTGGTTGTGCCGTCAAGGGGGTCAATCACCCAGCGGTATTTCTCCCCGGAATCAAAGGCAGTTCCCTCCTCGGTGATAAACCCGGCTTCGGGCAATACCCTTCTCAAACCTTCAACAATCATCTCTTCGGCTTTCTTGTCGACATAGGAGACAAAGTTGGCCTTCCCTTTGATTTCAACGAGTTTTAGGTCGAAGTTGGCCCTTTCACCGGCAATAAAGGCGCCGGCATTTTTGGCAATATCAATAACCAACCGACATATCTTTTCTAAATCCATTTTTTTATTCAAAAGTAGTGATTATCTGCGGGGAGTGCAATGTTATTCCGACAGGATATCAGCCAGCACATGACCATTCTCTTTGATCTCCATCAGCCGGACAAGCTTTGTATGATTCAATAAAACATTTTGGTATGGGGTTTCAACTTTGATATAATTTTCAGTCCAGCCTCCCGAACAGTTTATATCGTGCTGGTTTTCAAACAAGACAGTTGCAGTCCTGCCGAGATTGTTCCTGTAGAATTGCAGAAGTTTTTTTTCTGATAACTGTATTAGCTGCTGAGTCCTGAATTTACGCTCTTTTATAGGGACAACTCCTTCGATGGAAAGCGCTTTGGTGTTGGCACGTTCGGAATAGGGAAAAGCATGCAATTGTGATACTTCCAGATTTTGTATGAAATGAAATGCTTTTTCAAATAGTTCCTCACTCTCCCCGTTCATGCCGGCAATCACATCGACGCCAATAAATGCGTAGGGTAACTGTCTCCTGATTGCAGCAACCCGCTGTTGGAAAATCGCAGTGGTGTACTTCCTTTTCATTAGTTGTAGCACCTCGTCTGTTCCTGCCTGCAAGGGGATATGAAAGTGGGGCGCAATTTTGGTTGAATTGGCAACAAAGGTGATGATTTCATCGCTCAGAAGGTTAGGTTCAACAGAACCCATTCTGATCCTGACCAACTCCTCTGTTTGTTCGAGTGCCCTTAGAAGATCCAGGAAAGTATCGCCGGTACTTTTCCCGAAGTCTCCAATATTTACACCGGTAAGATTGATCTCTTTGATTCCTTGTGAGGTTAGTCTTTTGGCCTCTTCAACCAGACTTTCGATGGAAGGATTTCTGCTTTTCCCTCGTGCAAGCGGGATTGTGCAATAGGTACAAAAATAATTGCATCCATCCTGCACCTTAAGGAAACTTCGGGTACGATCGCCAAACGAAGAGGATGGCTGAAAAGCAGTAATCTCTTGAAATGTACAGCCATGCACCTCACTGTTGGTGTGTTTCTCCAGATTTTCAAGGTATTTTGTGATGTTGAACTTATCGTTTGCCCCCAAAATCAGGTCGACACCTTCGATGTCAGCAACCTTTTCCGCCTTCAGTTGGGCAAAGCAACCGACCACTACAACAAAAGCGGCCGGATTCTGGCGTATAACCTGACGGATCATTGCACGGCTTTTCTTGTCGGCCGAATCTGTTACAGAGCAGGTATTGATCACATATACATCGGCCTTCTCTTTAATATCAACCCGCGAAAAACCCTGCTCCTCAAAAGAGCGGGCAATGGTGGAGGTTTCAGAAAAATTCAGCTTGCACCCGAGTGTACCAAAAGCGACTGTCTTGTCCGTAAAATTCATCTATACCTTTTCGAGGCAGCAAAAATAGATAATTGTATGGATTAATGTCGAATAGGCAGTAAACATTGTTCCCTTTGTGTTACCCTTAGAGACCTTTGTGGTAAAATTTTTAATAAAAATCACCACAAAGGTCTCTAAGTACCCCACAAAGATTTCTATGGTTTAAACAAATGTTCTTTGAAATATTTTATGTTGTTTGATATTCTACTTGATAAGGAGTAC
>JBBIUJ010000337.1:0-4615 GCA_037440345.1 Prolixibacter sp. | reverse complement strand
GTCGAAACGGAGGCTTCCAGCAGTCCTTCCGTTGAGGTGGCAGCCCAACTCAACGCCAAATCATTCCAGCCTCCGGTACAATTAATCGAATGGATTGGAAAAGCTGCATCCCGCAATCCAATTTCCATAGCGGCAGATGGTATCAAGACAATCGATCAAATTGGTATTCATAAGAAAGCAACTCACTCTTCCGGCCCGCTGATGAAGATTGTCAATGGTTGGCTTGTACGGGGATCCAAAGTAGTGACGGGTAAAAAACATTCCGTGCCATGGTGGAACAGCAATCCAATTCCGGCAGTTACCCGTTTTGTGCCGGGTCGTATAGGAAATACTGCAACCGATGATTTGAACGAACTGACCTCCTGGATGCAAAGTCGGAATATCATCTCGCTGGAGCAGAATTACGGTCTGTGGTACGATCGCCGGCGCGATGATCACGAACGCATCCGACGGATGGACGGAGATGTGTGGCCTCCGTTCTATGAACTGCCTTTTGCCCGCAGTGGTAAAGAGACGGCTTGGGATGGTCTGAGTAAATACGACCTGACAAAATACAACACCTGGTACTGGTCGAGGCTGAAGAAATTTGCCGATTTGGCCGATCAGAAGAGTCTGATACTAATCAACCAGAACTATTTTCAGCACAACGTCATCGAAGCCGGTGCCCATTGGGCCGATTTTCCCTGGCGATCGGCGAACAACATCAACAATACCGGTTTTCCGGAGCCACCTCCTTATGCCGGCGACAAACGTATCTTCCAGGCTGAGCTTTTCTACGATGTAAATCACCCGGTGCGGAGACCACTTCATGAAGCCTTTATTCGCAAAAACCTGGAAAATTTCAGCGAGAACAGCGGTGTGATTCAGTACATTGGAGAAGAATTTACAGGGCCTTTCCATTTTGTTCGATTCTGGCTGGAGACCATAAGTAAGTGGAGAACTGAAACAGGAAAACATACTCTCATCGGACTTACAGTTACCAAAGATGTGCAGGATTCGGTGCTGAACAATCCGAAACTTGCTGATGTGGTTGATATAATCGATATCCGGTACTGGTTTCCCAGGGAGGATGGCAGTTTTTATGCTCCCCGCGGCGGACTGAATCTCGCCCCACGGCAGCATGCCAGACTGGTCAAACCGGGTAAAAGTTCATTCGAGCAGGTGTACCGCATTGTGCTGGATTATCACAGGCGGTTTCCTGGTAAGGCAGTGACCTACTCGGCGGATGGTTACGACAGTTTTGCCTGGGCTGTTTTCATGGCTGGCGGTTCGCTGGCAGCCATTCCGCAGGTGAGTGTGCCGGGTTTCCTGGAAAGCGCCTCGTGCATGAAAGTTGAAGAGGCGACGGGTCGGTATATGATCGGCAATGAAAAGGGTGAATGTATTGTCTATTACCGGAAAGGCAGCAATCCTCTTATTGATCTTACGGGATTCCCCGGAAAGTTCAACCTGGTCAGGATTAACCCGAATGATGGTTCTCCGGTAGGCAAGGTTGAAATGGTTAATGGCGGAAAGCCGCTGAAAATTGTGTCTGACACAACCAACGATATGGTGTACTGGATCAAAAAGAATTGAGATGAAACGGGTAATCCTATTATTTGCGGCAATCCTGGTAAGCAGTCTGGCATTCGGTCAGTCGAAGGAAGTTTACCTTTTCTCCACCTTCCATGAACCGGCCGACAAAGGGCTGATGCTAGCTTACAGCACGGATGGTTACCATTGGGAGGATCTGGGTGGCCCTTACCTGAAACCTGAAGTTGGCCTTCAAAAGGTGATGCGGGACCCCTCTGTTGTGCAGGGGCCTGACGGTACTTTTCATTTGGTTTGGACATCATCATGGAAAGGTGACAAGGGTTTCGGATACTCCAGCACAAAAGATTTCATTCATTGGACAGAGGAGCGGTTGATTTCTGTTATGGCGTACGATACCTCGACCGTCAATGTTTGGGCCCCGGAACTTTTTTACGATGATGAGAAAGGCGAATTTGTGGTAGTATGGTCCTCTACCATACCGTATAAATTTGAAAAGGGGCAGGAGGAGGAGCGCAACAACCACCGTCTCTATTACACGACAACAAAGGATTTCGTCCATTTCACCGCGACCAAACTTTTTTTTGATCCCGGGTACAGTGTCATTGATGCCACGATCGTCAAGAGAGGGAAAGGCGATTACATACTGGTTTTGAAAGACAATACCCGGAATTTCCGAAACATTAAGGTGGCATTCGGGCGTTCGCCACTGGGTCCCTGGAATGATGTTTCCGGACCCTTCACAGCATTCAAAACGGAGGGTCCGACTGTAGCAAAAGTTGGTTCTGATTGGCTGATTTATTACGACTCATACGGTGACAAAAAGTATGGGGCGATGAAAACATCAGACTTTAAGATCTTTACAGATGTTTCTTCGCTTATTTCCTTGCCGGAAGGACACAAACACGGAACGATCTTCAAGGTCGATATGAAAATCGTAAATGCCCTGAAAAACCATTCTTCACTTTCCGGTCCGGACATGGTTCATTATTCAGGCAGTACACTCAACAATCCCGACTACCACCATGGCCAGTTATCCCCGGCTGTCGGTGTGCACAATGTACAGGTTTTACGGGCCAACCGTGAGCATCCCGAAATGGCCGACGGTTTCGGCTGGACCTACAACCACGCGCCGATGTTGGCCTGGTGGCACAACACATTTTATCTCGAATACCTGAGTGATTCTGTTGGGGAGCATACCCCTCCGGGCCATACCCTTCTGGTTACCTCGAAAGACGGAACGCGGTGGGGCAAACCGGTTGCCATCTTCCCAAAATACCGGGTTCCGGACGGGACGACCCAGGAAGGTGAGACGGTAGTCGCCAAAGACCTGTTCGCCGTCATGCACCAGCGCATGGGATTTTACGTATCTGAAGAGAAGCGTTTACTTGCTTTTGCCTATTACGGCATCTGCCTGAATCCTAAAGACGGACCGAATGATGGCAATGGTATCGGACGGGTGGTTCGCGAAATCTATCCGGACGGTTCCTTTGGACCAATCTATTTTATCCGGTACAACCACGGCTGGAGTGAGAAGAATGCAGATTTTCCATTCTACACCAGAAGCAAAGACAAGGGTTTCGTGAAGATCTGCAGCCAGGTGCTTGCCGATCCGCTGCAAATGCAGCAATGGAGCGAAGAGGCCGACCGTGACGATCCGTTGGTTCCGCTCAAAGGAAACCTGGCAGCTTGTTGTGTTTACCATCTGTCCGATGGACGGGTGGTTGGTTTGTGGAAACATGCTCTCACCGCCATCAGCGCCGATGAAGGGAAAACATGGACCCAACCGCAACGCGCACCTGGGTTTGTGAACAGCAACGCCAAAATCTGGGGACAAAAAACTTCAGACGGGAAATATGCCACCGTTTACAATCCTTCCGATTTCAGATGGCCGCTGGCTATCTCCGTCAGCAACGACGGGCTCGATTACCACAACCTTCTGCTAGTCAATGGCGAAATCTCAACCATGCGATATGGTGGCAGTTACAAATCATACGGTCCGCAATATGTTCGTGGTATTCAGGCAAGGAATGGTCAGCCTGCCGATGGTAAGTTGTGGGTTAGCTACAGCATGAACAAGGAAGATATCTGGGTTGCGTCCATCCCGGTACCGGTGAAATCGACCGTCGAAGAACAGGTAGCCGATGTTTTCGATAAAATGGAGGATGGTAAAGAGCTTGAGAAGTGGAACTTTTACAGTCCGTTATGGGCCGGGGTATCCATCGAAAAGGAACAGAATACCAAGTGGTTGAAACTTCGTGACAGCGACCCATTTGATTATGCCATGGCCTGTAGGGTGTTTCCTGCTTCCGAAAAAATTTACGTTGAATTCACGGTGAAACCGGCACAAAACAATCATGGCTCCTTGTATGTGGAACTTCAGAATGAGAAGAATACAGCAGCCATGCGGTTGATTTTTGACAAGGATGGTTTCTTGAAAAACAAGGCGGGATACCGGATGAGTAACCTGATGAAATACGAACCGAACAGGAAATACACTATCCGCATCGAGGCGCAGACTTCCAACCGATTTTTTACAGTGTATATCGACGGTAAAAAAGTGGGCAACGGACTGTTCTTTGCTCCTGTTGCCTCCCTGCAACAATTGGTTTTCAGAACCGGCGAAGTGCGTCGTTATCCCAATGTGGATACCCCAACAGATCAGGACTTTGATATTCCTCAGGATGGAAAACCTACCCAGGAGGCAGTCTATTGGATTGAATCAGTAAAAACCTGGAATTAACTTGTTATGCGAAAGTTTATAAAGATAGCTGGTTTCGGCCTCCTGCTCCTGACGGTAGCAGCAGACCCGACTGCGGCCTCAGGAAAGGGCAAAAATAGTGGTCCTATTCTGAATGTGTCTGACTATAAGCATTTTGTGGACTATTTCAACCGCATGGAAGATGAAAATATTGTTCAGGCCATTCCAAACAGCCAGGCATGGAATTGGATGGAGGCCAACATTCCTTTGTTTGACTGCCCTCAGGATAATTTCACGGAGATTTACTATTTCCGCTGGTGGAGTTTGCGCAAACATTTGCGTGTGACACCTTCCGGGTACGCATTTACGGAGTTTCTGATCAAC
>JBBIUJ010000336.1:0-4683 GCA_037440345.1 Prolixibacter sp. | reverse complement strand
TTTTCCGGGCGCCTGATGGTCCGGTTGAAAGATCCAGGGATTGTGAAAGATTCCCCGACCCACCATGATACCGTCAAGGCCATATTTTTCTGTAAGTTCAACTCCCTGTGCAACAGAATTAACATCCCCGTTCCCAAGAAAGATGGTTTCGGGGCTCAAGCTGTTCCTGATGGCTACACCTTTCCCAATTTCATCCCAGCTGGCCAGGCCATCCGATTGTTGCTTCTGCGTCCGGCCATGAAGGACAACCGTGGCAGGTTCTGTCTCCATGATCGAAGTCATCCACCTCTCCGTTTCGTGCATCCGTATGCCCGTTCTGGTTTTCACGGAGACTGGCAGATTGGTGGCCTCTTTCGTAGCCAGAATGATCTCTTTGGCCAATTCAGGCTGATCGATCAAAGCCGAACAACAACCATTTTTGACCACCTTTTTCACCGGACACCCCATGTTGATGTCAATCCCGTCAAATTCAAATTCCTCTGTGATCTCGCGGGCAATTTTATGAAACAGTTCCGGATTTTTGCCCCAGATCTGAGCCACCAATTTGATGTTCTTCTGCCTCAGGACCATTCTTTCCGATTCGCTGACAAGCAACCTGTGCGCGACATTCTTCCTCCCAACCGGATGGTTGAGCCCGTCGACAGAGGCAAACTCCGTATAAAGTACCTGCAGATAACGCGGATCGGCCATGCCGGCTACCACCTCACGAAAAACGGTATCGGTCACATCCTCCATGGGGGCCAGTGCGAAAAAGGGTTTGGGCAGCAGTTGCCAGAAATTTGCCATGGTGCGGGATCAAAGTGTTGCTACAATATCAGTAAGATCTTGGTCATTTGGGAGAAGCTTTTAACCTGGTGTTCCTTCATGCGAAACTTTGTGTACTTTGTGGTTAAGTGTTTTTTACCACAAAGGGGACGAAGGTCAACACAAAGGGGCACAAAGGATGATACGGACATCTGCCGGGAAAGGTTATAAAAGATTATCCCGGGCGCACTCATTGCATGAATGTCGCATTTTAATCGTTAATTAACCCCTAAAACCTGTCAACAGGTCCTGACTGGCCCTTAAGGGGAATTCATGCTTCATTCTCAAATTCAGATAATTACACCCAAAATACCTTTCCGGGGTTTGTTATAAAGAAGCGACAATGAATAATTCTTATTACTTATGTCCCAGCGGGACATTATTTTACAACTGCCTTAAGAGCTTTCGCCGGAAGGAACGATGCCCGCGATGCCTCACTGTCCCGGTACTTTTTCTCAAGGGCTGCAAGTCTCGCGGTTAAATCCGTTCTGATTTTTTTGTAGGCAGGATCATCATAAACGTTTTTCATTTCATTTGGATCCGCTTTCCTGTCGTAAAGTTCCCACTCATCGATATCATAATAGTAATGGATCAGTTTGTACCGATCCGTACTCATCCCGTAATGCCTTTTGACACTGTGGGGACCCGGATATTCGTAATACTCGTAATAATGTTCCTTACGCCAGGAGGAAGGGGTCTTCCCTTTCAATACCGGCAGCATGCTTTCTCCCTGCATATCTTTGGGAACTTCAGCGCCTGCGGCATCCAGGAAGGTCTCTGCGAAATCGAGATTGGATACCATGTCTTTGTTCACTGATCCGGGTTTGATGATGCCCGGCCATGCGATCAGCAGCGGGGTCCGATAGGATTGCTCAAACATCCAGCGCTTGTCGAACCAGCCATGCTCCCCGAGGTAAAATCCCTGGTCGGAGGTGTAAACTACGATGGTATTCTTGTCCAATCCGCTCTCTTTCAAAAAGTCAAGCACTCTCCCGACGCTTTCGTCAACCGACTGGATACAGGCCAGGTAATCGTTCATGTAACGCTGGTATTTCCACTCTGTCAGCTCTTTACCTTTCATGTCTCTGCTCAGAAAATCCAGTGTTATGGGATAATAGTAGGCATTCCAGGCCTTGCGCTGCTCAGGGTTCATTCTGCCATTAAAATATTTGTACCTGTTGGAGGTGGTATCCTTCTACATCTTAAGGTCAGAATCAAGGGTCATCGTTTTTTCGATGGTCATGTCCTGCTCGTGCTCAGCCCTTCCCCTTCCGGCATAGTCATCGAAAAGTGTTTCCGGCACCGGAAATTTAATCCCTTTGAACCTTTCGAGGTATTTTGGGGCCGGTTGCCACTCCCTGTGGGGCGCCTTGTGGTGCATCATCAGCAGAAACGGCTTGTCTCCCTTTGCCGCCTGTCTCAGCCAGGCAATGGATTTATCGGTGATGATGTCCGTGACATAACCTTTCTCCTGGTGTTTTCCCTGGGTGTTGATAAAATCGGGATTGTAGTATACCCCCTGTCCCGGCAGGATTTCCCAGTGGTCAAACCCAGTCGGGTCGGAATTGAGGTGCCACTTGCCGATGATGGCTGTCTGGTATCCGGCTTGTTGCAACAGTTTCGGAAAAGTTTGCTGGGCGCCGTTGAACCTGGTCGCATCGTTCTGCGGGAAACCGTTCAGGTGGCTGTATTTTCCCGTCAGGATGGTGGCCCGGGAAGGTCCGCAGATCGAATTGGTGACCAGGCACCTGTTGAAGATCATCCCGTTTTTGGCGATGCGGTCGATGTTCGGGGTCTGCGCTATTGCCCCGATCTTTTCACCATAGGCGCTGACCGCCTGGTAGGCGTGGTCATCGCTCATGATGAAGAGGATGTTGGGACGGATGGGATGATTTTCCTCTCTTACGGCACCCTGTGCCGGGAAGGATGATAAAGTACCAATAAGAATTCCATTCAGGTAGTTGTGCATTACATTCCTTTTCAAAAGCATTTTTATAGAAATTAAGAAAGCAAAAACAACCTTAAAGATAAAACTTTATTGTTCTTCTGAAACCGGTCGGTCCGGTCGGAACGAATGTATTTCCAGCCGAAGGTCCCCTATGTGATAATCTTGCAATCAGTTCAATCCACCGTGCCCCCTGTAGAGTTTCACCGGGGCTGCGAGTTTTAATTTCAGTACCGTCACATATTTGTCCAGCACATTTTCGGGAACATCGATGTAAACCAATCCGGGGACCGGACTCCATGAGATCTTACCCACAACTTTATGGCTCAGTGCACTGCCGTTCCCCACTACCGTGATGTTCTCAATCTTGCTGACAAGTCCTTTCAGCATAACCTTTCCGCTGGTTTTTCCGTGCAGGAAAAGATAGAGCGAGGTTGAATCTTTCGAGAGGGTCGTCGGACCGTAAAAATGGCCCTGCGGTATCCCGGCTACCGTATTGAAAATGGCCTCCCCGTTCTTTTTGTTCCAGGCGCCCAGTTCCTTCAGCACTTGGATCTGTTCTTCAGGGATGGTTCCGTCCTCTTTGGGTCCCATGTCGAGCAGCAGGTTTCCCCCGTTGGAAACGGCATCCACAAAGATGGTGATGACTTCAAAAGGTGTTTTCCAGTTGTTGTCGTGGTGAAAACCCCAGTTGTCGTTGGTGGTCATGCACAACTCCCACCAGTTAAATTTTGGCTTCTCTACCGGAAAGTTCTGTTCAGGAGTCTCGTAATCGCCATACCCCTGAAGCCTTCCATTGATGATTGCCTTTGGATTTCCGGAAAGGATCACCTGACGTACTTTTTGCGATTCCCACTCTTCAGCGCTATGCTCCCAGTCGCCATCGAACCACCACAGATCCGGTTTGAACAGACTGTTGATCTCTTTGATCTGTCCCTGGAAGAATGAGCGGAAGCGATTCCACCTGTCGTAGTCGTTCTCAATTTTATAGCGCGAACTATCTTTCAAAAATCCCGGATAATTGCTGTCCGACCAGTCGATCAGCGAAAAGTAGGCCCCGCATTTGATGTTGCGTTTCCTCAACTCATCGAAAAACGGACGGATCATGTCCCTTTTGGCCGGAGTCGCCTTCACGATGCTCAGGTCATTCAGCCTGGTATCGTACATGGCCACCCCGTCGTGGTGCTTGGTGGTGATGACCGAATACCTCGCCCCACTTTCCTGAATCAGATCAGCCCAGGCTGCCGGGTCATATTTTTTCAGGGTGAAGCCTTTCAACTGCTTCATGTAATCGGCGTGACTGATTTTCTTGTTGTGAAAACTCCAGGATTCGTCGATGCCATCCACGGCATAAATGCCCTCATGGATAAAAATGCCGAGTTTGGCATCGGCAAACCATTGCATCTTTTCGCGGATCGTGTTGGGATCAATTTTGGATTGTGACCTGCCGGTTAAAGAACAAAACAGAATGATAATCAATGGAACAATGGCGACTGAATTTTTCATATTTATTTGTTTTTCAGGACTTTTTCTAGGTACGACTGATTTAGATCATCCGAATCTTTGTATTTTTTCCGCAGTTCCTCAAGTTTGCGGTGAAGTCCGGTTCTGATTTCCGCATAAGCAGGATCATTGTACACATTTTTCATTTCATGCGGATCTTTTTCCAGGTCAAACAATTCCCATTCATCGATGTCGTAATAAAAATGAATGAGTTTGTACCGATCTGTCCTGACCCCGTAATGCCTCCTGACTTTGTGTTCGCCGGGGAATTCGTAATACTGGTAATAGACGGCATCACGCCAGGAGGTGGATTTCCCGCTTACAAGTTTCCTGAAACTTTCTCCCTGCATGTCGTCGGGGATTTTAACCCCGGCATAATCGAGAAAAGTCGGGGCAAAATCAATGTTTTCGACCAGTTGTGAAAGTTTGCT
>JBBIUJ010000335.1:0-4685 GCA_037440345.1 Prolixibacter sp. | reverse complement strand
GCCTATCGCAAGGTTAACCTGTCTGCGGATCTCTCCTTCAAATACATCTTCCGATCCGGAGACATAGCCCCCGGTATCAATGACCGAAAATTCTTTGCCGTTCCAGATGGATTTACCGTAATTACGGTCACGCGTAACTCCTGGCTCATCGTCAACGATGGCCAGTCTGGACTCGGTAAGCCTGTTAAAAAATGTGGATTTGCCTACGTTCGGGCGTCCAACGATTGCAATGATGTTGCTCATGAAATGAAATAGTGCCTTATTGTTGTTCGTATCCAAAATTACGGAGTTGGATCTCCTTGTCGCGCCACTCTTTGGTCACCTTCACGAACAGTTCAAGGAAGACTTTCTTGTCGAAAAATTCCTCCATATCTATCCGTGCGGCCGTTCCAACCCTTTTGAGGGCCTCTCCCCTGTGGCCAATAATGATCCCCTTCTGGGTTTCGCGCGACACATGGATGACCGCTGCAATTCTGAGTAGTTTCGCTTCATCCTTGAAGGATTCTACTTCGATCTCTACCGAGTAGGGAACCTCCTTATCGTAGAAAAGAAGAATCTTTTCGCGGATAATCTCCTGGGCAAAGAAACGCTCATTGCGATCGGTCAATTCATCTTTCGGAAAATAGGGCAATCCCTCGGGAAGGTTGGCCAGAATACGTGCAAATACATATTCAAGGTTAAACTTCTCCTTGGCCGAGATTGGAATTATCTCCGAATTAGGTACCAGCACTTTCCACTGTTCCACGAGCTTAATCAATGCGGGTTGGTCGGTCAGATCGATCTTGTTGATCAGGATCATGACCGGTACTTCCGCCGTCTTCAATTTATCTAGGTATTCTATGTTTTTGTCGATGCTTTCGGCCGTATCCGTGACGTAAAGCAAAACATCCGCATCACTCAAAGCGGTATCGACCGATTTAAGCATGCTCTCCTGAAGCTTGTAGACAGGTTTTAAAATTCCGGGCGTATCAGAGTAAACTATCTGGAAATCCTCTCCATTGACAATTCCCTTGATGCGGTGACGGGTGGTCTGCATTTTCGACGTGATAATCGAAAGCTTCTCCCCCACCATGGCGTTCATCAAAGTCGACTTGCCAACGTTTGGATTACCGATAATATTTACAAAACCTGACTTATGGCCCATTATTCCTGCTGATTGTCTTAAAATCGGCGCAAAGGTAACATTTTTTGGCGGACTTCGGGGATATCAGGCCTGCAAATGAATTAAATGTTTGTTAATCATCTGTTTCCTCAATATCAAGGATGTGGTCCGGCCTTCCTTTTACTCCTCACCACCAAACTCTCCGCATACAAATCCTCCACTTTCTTCCTCGCCCAGGGGGTTTTGCGTAAAAAGGTCAGGCTGGATTTGATGGAGGGATCGTTGGCAAAACAGTTGATCCGGATCAGGTAAGCCAGTTGTGGCCAGCCGTAAAAATCGACCAGTTCAGTCAGGATCATCTCCAGGGTTTTACCGTGGAGGGGGTTGTTGGGTTGCATCGCATCCATAAAATTATAAGAGAATGTTTAAATTTTTAACACAGAGAATAATTTTCAAATAATCGAGAATTTATTTTGTATAGATATTTTTTGCCTGTGGAAAGATTTTAGAGAAAAAACAGAGTTCACTGAGTTTAAAAATCGCTAGCGATTTTTCTCTCTGTGCCACTCTGGGATTCCTCAAGTGTTTTGTTGATCAGGCAAGAATTGTAAAGCTATTTTTAGTCTCATTCAGGAGTAATAATCTCTCTGTGTAATAATTTCAAATGGTATCTAAGTTTTTTCTCTTCCAGCAGAGACAAACATCGTGATCGAAGTATAAAATACGACGATGCAAACCAACCATTTGATCAACTCTACAGGTAGTTCTTTGACGACATAAGCCGCCAGAAAAACGCCAAGCACACCGGATATCGTCAATGCCAGCGCAACTTTAGCATCATAAACATGCTCCTTGATGAACCGGGATGAACCGGCTACCATCAGCATGGCCGTTGCGGTCATCATGATTGGAAATGCTGTTTTCGGATCCATTCCAAATGTATATACCATTGCCATGCAAGGCGCATAAAATCCTACACCAATGGTCTGCAATGCACCAAACAAAAAGGAGAACACAATCACAGTTGCAAGTTTCCAACCGGACAATCCGAGTGCATTTCCACCCAGAGGCAGGAGATTGAGAAGACCAGAGAGGATGAAAAGCGATACTACCATCAGGCCGATCCCCATCCCAAGCCGGATTTTCCTGCGCGACATTTTCACGACAATACCGGCTCCCAGGACAGCCCCGAGTGGCGCGGCAACCGACAGAGAAACCAAGGTAACCGGATCTACCGGAACAACTTTCATAAATATAAATGCCTGTGTGACAGTAGCAAATGTATTCCCCACATTCATTGTCCCGGGAATCAAACGATCGTCAACCAGTTTGAAAATTTTGAATATAGCAGTTTGTTGGGCAAAGCTCCCTATGCCAAGCGTATCTAAAAAATTGGTAATAAATCCCGTACCCAGGAGCCCTGACCAGGGTTTACCGGGAAATGACGTACGGTTTGTCAGCGCATCCTTCAGGTAATAGGTGCCAAACAAACCGGTCATCACGCCGAGTATGACTTTTAGGAAAATTACCATCCCAAATTGTTGATTTTATAACGCTATCTTACCAGGAAGGTTGATCCCCTGAATTTTAACTACAGGCTGATCGCCGGCCAGGTCTTTCAAATGGTATTTAATGACTACCGTTTTGGACTCACCCGGCAGGAGTGAGATGTAATTGTCGCTTAGGAACTGCGGCAAAACAGGCGCACCTGCAGCCTTTTTCTCCAATACAATTTCGGTAAAGAAAGAGATCGCTTTCGCCGGGTTCTTCAGCATCAGCGCGATCGTACCCTCCCCTCCATCGGTGGTTTCAACCTTGCTAACTTCCGGTTTCACCGGAGTCATTGTGTTGATCTTTGTAAAATCGGCATAGGCTTTCTGCGGTGTATAAAACCAGAGATATTTGTCCCAGGCCATCTGATCTGTCTGGGTCGCCAACCAGTAGAAATTGTCAGCAACAACCTCCCCGGTAGGCTTTTTCAATTTCAGGTCCAGGAAATAGACTTCATGGTCGCCAACGATGGCAGGCATGTCACTGACCAATTCCGTTTTATTCTCAGGGGTTGACACTTTCACCGATTTTTCGAAAAGCTTTTCCGAACGGATATTGTACAGTGATATAACAGCATCAAAATTCGCCAAAGCACCCACTCCGTCATTGCTGACATAGACCTTCCTGTCGAAATAGTTGTAAATCAGATTCAAAGGGGCACAGGCTTTTTTGGTGCCATACAGCGCCCCAGTAGGCATCAGGGAGTAGTCGTACAACTGCCAGTAGAACTCGGGCCAGGGTGAATTGAGCATCCACTGGACCACTCCGGTTGAAACGGGCTTGTTCACCACAAAAGCCTCGAACATTGGCCGAATGGCCTCATAATTCATCAGTTGCGATTTCAATGCCAGCTCCTCCAGGTTTTTTGGTTCACCATATCTTTTGTTCAGTGCGTTGAGATATACCTTCACCGAACCAAAATCCTTTCTTCCTGAGTGCCAGTCCCAATGGTCGTTCAGCGGGGGCCACAGCTTCTCCGCCGGCATCATCTGTTTGATGCACCAAAGTGGCGGGATCTGCGGGCCGGGGCCCGTCTCTGAATTAAACCCAAAAGCGCCGCCTGTTTTTTTGTCTTCGTACCAGTAGATCGGTGGAACATATTCGTAAGGACCATTCATCTTCATTCCCGATGGACCGGAAATTTTGCTTGTAAATTTACCCGAAGAGATAAGCAGTGGCCTGGTAGTATCGATCTTCTTCAATACCTCAATGTATTTTGCTTCCAATTCCGTTTTCGGGTAGGCATCACTTCCGGTTGCCCAGGTGAGGATGGAGGGGTGATTGCGTAGCCATGTCACCTGGTCTTTCAGGTAAAGCGCCAGCAGGTCCTGTTCTTTTGGCGTCAGTTTGACCCCATTCTGCTCGACACCTTCCGCGATCGTCTGACTGGCATCACCCTCAACTACCTTCATTTCCAGTCCAAGGTAATCGGGCCACTCCCACTGGCAGCTCCAGCCAACCAGCATCAGGATGCCATTTTCGTCGCAGAGATCGAAGATGTGGTGGTTGTTGCCCCAAATACCTTCGAAACGGACCGAGTTCATGTTCATCTCTTTGACCATCCGGATCTGGGCGGCATCTTTTTCGGGCATGTAGCGAAGGAAAAGATCGTCGACCCAGCCACCGCTTTTGATCAGTACTTCGCGGCCATTTACTTTATAACCGCGCACGGTATCTTTGGTGAGATAGGTCTCAATTTTGCGGATACCGAATCTTTTCGACTGCCGGTCGGCCACCTGGGAACCATCCTTCAGCTCCATTTTGAGGTCGTACATTTCGGGCTTGCCTAATCCGTTGGGCCACCAAAGACGGGGATTGGCAACTTTCAGATCGAATTTCACCGGTTTTGTTTCACCGGGATTAAGCGGAAAATCCGACTTAAATGAGATATTCTCAATCTTTCCACTTATTTCGACTTGTTTCTTTTCTTTCGAGTAATTTGTAACATCGGCGGTTACAGCGATGGTGGCACTTTTCAATGTTTTCAGATCAATATCCGGGGCTACGAAAATTCTGTCCATCGAGACCAATC
>JBBIUJ010000334.1:0-4687 GCA_037440345.1 Prolixibacter sp. | reverse complement strand
CAACCAGAAAAATGGCTCCGATGCCTTTGGGAATTTTGAGGCGGATGATCAGCTCATCTCCTCCGAAATTGCCGGGAAACTGCTTAGCTGCAATTTTGAAGAGGGAAAGACATTGTCGAAAGGGGCTGAAATTGCTGTCGTTGATACCGTACCCATCTTACTTCAGATTTCTCAATTGAAATCACAACAGCTAACCATTCAGGCAAGGAAGCAGAGCGTAAAATCGCAACTGGCAGTTGTTGAGCAGCAAAAGAAAAACCTTGAAGTGGACAAGGCCCGTATCGACAACATGCTGAAAGATGGCGCAGCAACACAAAAACAGAAGGATGACATCACAGGTAACCTGGAATTGCTTGTCAAACAAAAGGAGAGCACCCGGTCACAGGAGACGGTTCTTACAGGCGAATCTGAGGTAGTGGATACCCAGCTGGCACAGTTGCAGGATAAGTTAAACCGGTGCCGGATTGTTTCGCCCATCAATGGATTGGTGCTTGAACGATACAAAAAGGCCGGTGAGCTCGTTGGCCAAGGTCAATCTATTTGCCGTATTGCGGACGTATCAAGCCTAAACCTGAGGGTTTTCGTGAGCGGAGACCAACTGCCGCACCTGAAAATCGGACAAAAAGTAAAGGTGGTGATCGATGACACTGTGACCACAAACAAGACTCTTGAGGGCATAGTTTCCTGGATCTCTTCCGAAGCCGAATTTACACCCAAGATCATCCAGACAAAAGTTGAAAGGGTCAAACTGGTTTATGCCGTAAAGATCAGGGTAGCCAACGACGGTGCCCTGAAAATCGGAATGCCGGGTGAAATCAAGTTTATTGATTGAGGAATCCATGATAAAAATTTCAAATTTAGAAAAGAGTTACGGCGAACTGAAGGCGCTGAAAGGTATTTCCCTGGCGGTTGAAAAGGGAGAGCTCTTCGGCCTGATCGGACCGGATGGCGCAGGCAAAACGACATTGATGCGCATCCTGGTTACATTGTTGTTGCCGGACAGAGGTTCTGCCACCATGGATGGATTGGATGTCGTGCGCGATTTCCGCCAGATCAGAAAGATGGTTGGTTACATGCCCGGAAGATTCTCCCTTTACCAGGATCTGACTGTGGAAGAGAACCTGCAGTTTTTTGCCACCGTATTCGGAGGGACCATCGCGGCCAATTACCACCTGATCAAAGATATTTATGCCCAGATTGAGCCTTTCAAGAACAGACCTGCCGGAAAACTATCCGGTGGGATGAAACAGAAGCTGGCGCTCTCATGCTCACTGATCCACGCGCCTAAAGTGCTCATTCTGGATGAACCCACAACAGGTGTGGATGCAGTCTCCCGCAAGGAGTTCTGGGAGATGCTTAACAACCTGCGCCACCAGGGAATAACCATCCTGGTATCAACCCCATACATGGATGAGGCCAACTTGTGCGACAGGGTTGCGCTGATGCAAAATGGCTCCATCCTCTCCATTGATACACCCAAGAATATTACCAAAAGTTTCGTCAAAAAGCTGTATGGGGTGAAGATGGAGACAACTGCTCAAAGGTTTGAATGTGTTGGTCTGCTGAAAGGGCTAAATGGAATTGATTCGGTTTTTTCGTTTGGGGAATCCATTCATATCACCAGCAACCAGAAAGATATCAACGAGGTAAGTGTGAAAGAATACCTGAACAACAAAGGGCACCAGGGAATTTCCGTCGAAAAAATTGATGCAACTATTGAAGATGTATTCATGGAACTCATGCAAAACAATTGACAATGGATAATTGACAATGGACAATTGAAAATTGACAATGGTTAATAGGCAAAAATTGGAGAAATGAAATACCCATACCGACATGTCGGAACCAACCGAATCCGCCAGCTGGCGGATGGGTATTAGCTTCGCTGATCTTCGATTCCATTTGACCGTTAAAAAACAAAATTTAAACAAATGAAAGAAAATGTTGTGATGGATAAGTCTTTCAAATTTGCTTTGAATGTGATAAAGACTGGAAGTTTCTTAATTCATGAGAAGCATGAATTTATCCTTTCAAAACAACTGATTAGAAGTGGTACTTCAATCGGTGCACTGATTAAAGAGGCTGAACATGCGCAATCGAAGGCAGATTTTATCAATAAAATGAACATTGCGCTTAAGGAAGCAAATGAAACAGAATATTGGCTCATGCTAATTAAGGAAAGCGATTATGGCACTGATATCAATTGTTTATCTTTATTGGACGAATGTAAAGAGCTGATTCGCATGTTGGTAAGCATCGTTAAAACATCAAAAGATCTTTATGGCTCAAAAAAGTAAAATGTCTGAAACCCCTCATTGTCAATTGTCAATTTTCAATTGTCAATTAAACTTGAATTTATGGATATCATAACTTCAGATAATAAGCCTATTATTCAAGTTAAGGAGCTGGTTAAGAATTTTGGCTCATTCACCGCTGTTGATCATATCACTTTTGAGGTGAACAAAGGAGAGATCTTCGGTTTCCTCGGGGCAAACGGCGCTGGAAAAACTACGGCCATCAGAATGTTGTGCGGACTGCTTGAACCGACTTCGGGAGCCTTGCAGGTTGCCGGTTTTGATGGGTACCACCAGAGAGAAGCCATCAAGAGAAACATTGGATACATGTCGCAGAAATTTTCGTTGTACGAGGATTTGACTGTCTACGAAAACTTTAGGCTCTATGCCGGGATTTATGGCATTCCCCGGAAGGAGAGAATCCAAAAGACAGATGAATTATTAAAGAAATTAAACCTGGAGGAGAGCCGCGACAAACTTGTTACCGGATTGCCATTGGGATGGAAACAGAAACTTGCTTTCTCTTTGGCATTGTTTCACCGGCCTGCAGTCGTTTTTCTGGATGAACCATCCGGGGGAGTGGATCCATTGACGCGCCGCACCTTCTGGGACCTGATTTACGAGGTTGCCCATCAGGGCATTACTATATTTGTTACCACCCACTACATGGATGAGGCGGAATATTGCAACAGGGTAGCGATCATGTCGGAAGGAAAGATCGTTGCGCTCGACACACCTTTGGCACTGAAAGAACAATATCATGCGGACAGCATGGATGGGGTGTTTTTGAAGATTGCCAGAAATAAGGAGTGACTAAAGTGAGCTAAAGTGACTAAAGTTAATAAAGTTGGGGACTCCGAACTGATAATGAAAGAGGCGAAGTACTCTAGTCACTCTAGTCACTTTAGCTCACTTTAGTCACTTAATGAAAATTATAAATATACCGGAATGGACCAGTTACTAGGATTTGTCAAAAAAGAGTTTACCCATATATTCAGGGACCCGCGCACCATGGTGATCCTGTTTGGGATACCCATCATCCAATTGATGTTGTTTGGGTATGTCATCACGACGGAGATCAAGGATGCCCGGATTGCCATTCTCGATCATTCGAACGACAATGTGACGAGAGAGATCAAGAACAAGATACTATCGTCAGGATATTTCCGTCTGGAGGCCAATCTTATTCAGGATAATGAAATAGATCCGATTTTCAGGAAGGGTGATGTCAAAGAGGTGATCGTCTTTGAAAAAGGCTTTGCAGAAAATCTGGAACGTGAAGGAAAGGCCAACATTCAGGTTATTGCCGATGCCTCCGATCCCAATACGGCACAGATGCTTTTCAATTACACCAACGGAATTGTACAGGATTGCACCAAAAAGAAGTTTGCCGGTTTTACCATTCCGCTTCAGATAAAAAGCGAGGTGCGGATGCTCTACAATGAAAACATGGTGGGCGCCTTCATGTATGTTCCCGGCACAATGGCTTTGATCCTGATGCTGATCTCGGCAATGATGACCTCCATCACCATCGCAAGGGAGAAGGAGATGGGTACTATGGAGATTCTGCTCGTTTCCCCATTGAAAGCTACACACATCATCCTCGGGAAGGTGGCGCCTTACTTGCTGCTTTCCCTTATCGACGCTTTTGTCGTTGTCTTCCTTGGCAATGTTGTTTTTGGGGTCCCCATCCGGGGAAGCCTTTTTGTACTTGCATTTTTGGTCATCCTCTACATTACCATGGCCTTATCGCTGGGCATTCTGATTTCGACGGTGGCCAATAGTCAGCAGGTTGCATTGTTCATTTCCGGTTTTGCCCTGATGCTGCCCACCATCCTGTTATCGGGCTTCATCTTTCCGATTGAAAATATGCCGGTGCCGTTGCAGGTTCTGAGTAATTTTATGCCTCCCAGGTGGTTTATCGATGCACTCAAACAGGTGATGCTCAAAGGGAACGGATTTGGTTATATTTGGCCAAATGTACTGATATTGTGTGCGATGACCCTGTTTTTCCTGGGGTTAAGTGTGAAAAAATTTAGATTAAGGTTAGAATAACAGCCAATGAGAACGATCTTATACCTTCTTCAAAAAGAATTTATCCAGGTTTTCCGCAACAAAGCGATGTTGCCAATCATCTTCATCATGCCTCTGGTTCAGATGCTGGTGTTGGTTTTTGCCGCCACGATGGAGCTTAAAAAGGTGGACATCACGGTAGTCGATCAGGATTTGAGCGAGACCACTACCCGCCTGACATCGAAATTGGAAGCCAGCAGCTTTTTTCACCTCACCAGGGCACAACTGTCGCCAGCCGAAACGGATCAGATTTTGCTGAAAGGAACGGCTGATGTCGTCGTCACCTTTCCACATGGATTTGAGCAGGAGCTAAAACGGAA
>JBBIUJ010000333.1:0-4701 GCA_037440345.1 Prolixibacter sp. | reverse complement strand
CAGCGCCCAGGACACTTCCAGGATACTCTTTCACGACAGGTTGGAAATTTGATGTAGCTGCAGTAATTGTGAATGAAGGAGCTGAAGAACTTAGTCTCCACTTTTTACTGCTGGTGGATCCAGCCACCCCACCTGTTAGCAATTGCATTTTGGTTTTGGGTGGAATAGTTACTTTACCTGTGACTGTTGTAGAACCACCAGGGCCAATGATGGTCAAATTGACAGTATAATCAGCTCCATAAGATGAATAAGCATGTACAGGGGAGTGAAGGGTATTAATGTAACTTCCGTCACCAAAATCCCATTCGTATTTGCTGTCGTTGGTAACCTGGGCATAAAAAGTGACCGTGTTACCAGTAACAGAGTAAGTAAAAGAGGCTGTTGGAAGGGGAGTTTCTTTTTTGCAAGTAACAAAAAGAATCAACCCTAAAAATAGCAAGCCGGCTAATTTAAATTTTCTTTTCATAGAATGACTTTTAGAATTAATTGTTTGAATTTCAGGTATTTAATAGAATATTATTGAAGTTCGAAATAGAACAAAGAACAAGTAGTTAGTAATTAATCTGCATGAAGGGCAAACGTCAGGCAATTACCCCCTAAATGCAGTTTTGACAGTCAAAAAAGGAATCCCAATCGGTATTAAAGTTAACTCATTTAGATTAAAACTATACAATATTAGTTAAAAATCCTTAATAGATGATATTTTGCGAAAATATTTTAAAATAATTCGAAAACAAGCAAATTAACATAGGATTAGGTTAAAATATCATCACTATATTGTCAGTAATAGTCCGTTTTACCCTTAAAAATTATTAAATAAACAGCTTAAAAAATTTTGTGGATACGCTCAATATAGCGGCAGGTTTGATATAAAATATAATAATTACTAATTTATTAAATTATTTATATACCAGATTGATTGTTATTTAAACTAAAATAAATTCATGTTTTTATAATGAAATTAATTTGCTATTCGAGTACTTCACCTTGGAGGTACTAATTCCTATTTGTAAAATTGTCTTTTCGGACAGGTAAATAGCTCATTTCGAAAGCCAAAACCCCTCCATTGGCAATTTTCTGATGCTTGAGCCTGAAACCACTCAGGAGTTTCCCATTAAGCCAGATTTTTGATACATACCTGTTCTTTGGAGAATAGTTTTCAGTTACTACTTCGAGGATCTTATTACCCAGGTGAATGGTCACATGCTTAAACAACGGAGCCCCCAGCTCATAATAATCGGAACCTGCAATCGGATAAAGTCCCAACGAGGCAAAAAGATACCATGAAGAGAGGGTTGCACCATCGTCATTCCCATCAACTCCTTCGGCATTAACATCGTATTTGTTGTCGAGAATCCATCTGGACCATTTCTGGGTCAGATCTGGTCGGCGGGCTTCGTTGAACAGATATGCAGAATGGATATCCGGCTCATTTCCGTGCCAATAATAACAACCCGGATTCCAACTGCTCATGGTTGGATCCGATTTTTCGAAAAAATCATTGAGCTCCCGGGCAAAGGCTTCATCTCCGCCGAAAAGTGCAATCAAACCCTGAGGATCGTAAGGAACCGCGAACCTCCATTGCAGGGCGCTTCCTTCCACGAAATCTTTGGTGTATTTTCCATCCGTATCAAAGTAGGACAACCTCAACGGTTTAAAGGCTGTCGAAAACACTCCCTTGGAATCGCGAGACTGGAAATACCTGGTACCCGGATTCCAGACATTCTTATAATATTGCGCATGTTCGTAAAATAGCTTTGCATCCTCAACATAGCCAAGCGAATCGGCCAGAACGGCAATGGCATGGTCGGCCCACGCATATTCGAGGGTTCGGGAGACAGCCTTGTCCATCAGATCGGTTGGACAATAGCCATATTTGTTGTACGCCTCAATTCCACTCCGGCCACCATACCGCGCCCCTTTCGGTGTGGCGTTCAAAGCCAGGAATTTCATCCCTTCAAAAGCGCTTCTCACATCAAAATCGCGTATTCCCTTCTGGTAGGATTCAGAGATTACCATGTCGGCAGGTGAGCCAAGCATGGAGCCGGTATATCCGTTGCCGGAAGGCCATCTGGGCAAGAATCCGCCCTGTTCCTTCATTTTCATCAATGAGACCAACATGTTACGCTGCTCTTTCGGGGCAATCAGCATATAGAGGGAATGCAGGGTCCTGAAAGTATCCCAAAGGGAAAGATCGGTATAGTAGTTGAATCCTTCGGCTTTGTGCGCTTTTTTGTCAAACCCAAAGTAATCACCGTTCACATCCTGAAACAGGGTAGGCATCTGAAAAGAGCGATAGAGGGCTGTATAGAAGATTGTTTTGATCTTCTCATTGTCAAACTCCGGTTCAATCAATGAGAGCTTCTCTTCCCACTTTTCCTTTCCTGCCCCGACCAATGCTTCAAAGCTTAATCCGCCGGTTTCCGTTTCAAGGTTTTGCCTGGCATTTTCGATGCTTACGTGTGAAATTCCGATCTTTAATCCTAGTGGTTGTCCGTTTTTGTCAAATTTAAAATCAACTCCGAGGTTCTTTCCTGATCCATGATGCTGATCCGGCACCTTGGAAACTCCATCCAGGATCACTGATCGCGAAAAGGTACGATCAAACCGTCCAAACATATAGACTTTGATCCCGCCATACCTGCTCGCAAAGGTGCCGAATGTCTTTACCTCGGCCGAAAATTCCGTTTTGTTTGAATCTATTGTTACACTACCTCCCTCTGCACTTTTATCGCCCAGCACACTACAAACATCCAGCAGCAAATGAGGTTCAGCTTCATTAGAAAAAGTGTACCGGTGTACTCCAGTTCGCATGGTGGCAGTGAATTCGGCCAATACATCCGGATGGTCCAGCTTTACAGCATAATATCCGGGAAAGGCCCGTTCATTCTCGTGGCGAAACGAGGAATAGCGCCCCTCAAGGTAATCCTTCCAGCCATTTTCATTGGTCGATGGAATGATTCGGAAATGACCGCCATCGGTAGCCCCGGTGCCGGTCAACCGGGTATGACTGAACCCAATGATCTGGTTATCCGGGTAATAGTACCCTGAAGTACTCATGGCCTTCTTCCTAAAAACAGATGATTCGGTATCCGGACTCAGCCTGACGACCCCAAACGGCATGGAAGCACCGGGAAAATTGTTGGCGCAAACCCAGAAATAGCCGCCGGTTCCGATGAAGGGAATTACATTTTGACCAAGTTTGCCGGGTTTGAAGGCGGTTTTCAGTTGCCCGAAAGGTTGATTGTTCCGATAGGTAAAATAGGAATAAAGAGAGCCAATAAACAAAATTGCTACCAAAAGCAGCGCTCCCAATCCAATCATAATCCATTTAAGCAATTTCATCTTTGTGGTAGGTTTCAGTTTGTGAAGACTGGTTTATACGGACTAGAATCACAATGGAAGTTGAACTAAATGGCAGACTTAGTACTTTCATGAAATTTTGTTAATAGTAAGTGGCCGTTTTGATCGTACGGCAAAGGATTCAATCCAAATTTATAAAAAAATAAGCTAAACGCAATAAGAAGAGAATAAAATCATACGCTAAATCCTTTTCATCTGACCTCCATCCATCCATCCATCCAATGTAGGAAGTAATGCAGAGATTTTGATCTGAACATGAACCTGAAGTCTCTCAGACCCATCCGTCAGTAAAAACATGTTCAATTATCTATATACATTTATATATCAACCATATATGAATTAATATTATCTTAATATTGAACATCAGATTTGTTAATGTTTTTTCGGCAACTTTGAGGGAGTTTCGGGTTCCAACAGATTACTCTCCTGCACATATTCAATAATTAACGAAATCAAAACGACATGATTGATCCAATTTTTTGGGTGATTCCCATCTCTTCGGTTGTCGCCTTGTGTTTTGCTTATTATTTCTATCGTGACATGATGGGCTACAGTGAAGGGAACGATTTAATGAAAAAAATTGCCAGTCATGTGCGGATTGGCGCGATGGCATATCTTCGTCAGCAGTACAAAATTGTTTCAATCGTCTTTGTCCTTCTGGCGCTGTTCTTCGCCTTTCTGGCATATGGCCTGAAGATTCAAAATCCATTCGTGCCATTTGCATTCCTGACAGGGGGATTTTTCTCAGGATTGGCCGGATTCTTTGGAATGAAGACAGCTACCTACGCCTCGGCACGGGCTGCACATGCCGCCAATCAGTCGCTAAACAAAGGCCTGGTGGTGGCTTTCCGTAGTGGCGCCGTTATGGGTTTGGTGGTGGTTGGCCTGGCTTTGCTCGACATATCTGCCTGGTTTATTATCCTGAACATCATCTATCCGGCCGGCGCCACAGCCGACGGCGCCAATCTGAATATCATCACAACCACCACCTTGACCTTCGGAATGGGGGCCTCCACGCAGGCGCTCTTTGCCAGGGTTGGCGGAGGGATTTTTACCAAAGCTGCCGATGTTGGTGCTGACCTGGTTGGTAAAATTGAGGTTGGTATCCCGGAAGATGATCCCCGGAACCCTGCCACCATAGCCGATAATGTTGGAGACAATGTAGGCGATGTAGCAGGAATGGGGGCCGACCTGTACGAATCCTATTGCGGTGCAGTACTTTCGACCGCAGCATTGGGAGCGGCTGGTTTTGCTGCCATGGGTGTTACCATGCAATTCAAAGCAGTGATTGCACCCATGCTGATTGCTGCGGTGGGTACGATCCTCTCCATCATGGGG
>JBBIUJ010000332.1:0-4735 GCA_037440345.1 Prolixibacter sp. | reverse complement strand
CTTAACTATTTGTATTTAAGTTGGAAAGTAATATTCTACATTTAAAGGGAACAACTTTCAATCACAGAATGCATGCCACTTTATCCTTTATCCTTTTTACTTTATCCTTTTTACTTTACCCTTTATCCTTTTTCATTTGTACTCATCCCACGATTTGACGCTGATATCTTCCATCCCCTGCTTGCAAATGGCATAGATAAAGGCACTGGCTACGCGGGCATTGGTGATTAGCGGGATATTGAAATCGATGGCATTCCTGCGGATGCGGTAACCATTCGATAACTCCCTTTTGGAATGGTCTTTAGGGATGTTGATAACCATTTCTATTTTATGTTCCCTGATCAATTCCAATGTGTTGGGAGAGTCCTCTTCATCGGGCCAGTAGACCTTTTCCGTTTCGACTCCGTTTTCCTGGAAGAAATGGTGTGTGCCACCGGTTGCAAAGATGTTGAAACCTCTCTCTCTAAGCATTCTGACGCTAGCCAATAACTCTATTTTTCCCCTGACTGGTCCGGAAGAGATGAGGATATTTTTCTTCGGAATACGATAGCCTACGGAGAGCATCGACTTAAGTAAAGCTTCGTAGAAGTTCTCGCCTATGCACCCGACTTCGCCAGTTGAGGCCATGTCGACACCCAAAACCGGGTCGGCATTCAGCAAACGGTGGAAGGAGAATTGTGGCGCTTTGACACCCACATAATCCAGCTCAAAAAGTGATTTGTCTGGCTTTTCAAACGGCACATCCAGCATGGCCTTGGTGGCAATCTCAATCAGGTTGGTTTTCAATACCTTGGATACAAACGGGAACGATCTTGAAGCCCTTAAGTTGCACTCAATCACCTTGATGTCGTTGTCTTTCGCGAGGTACTGGATGTTGAACGGACCGGTTATTTCCAGCGCTTTGGCAATCTTTTTAGAGATTTTCTTGATACGGCGAATGGTCTCAACATAAAGTTTTTGCGGTGGAAAGACGATGGTGGCGTCTCCTGAATGCACCCCTGCGAACTCGACGTGTTCGGACAAGGCATAAGCGACAATTTCACCGTTTTTTGCGACCGCGTCTACCTCAATTTCCTTGGCGTTTTCGATAAACTCTGATACCACAACGGGGTGCTCTTTCGAAACGTGTGTCGCCAGATGGAGGAAATGTTCCAGTTGATCGAGGTTGGTAACCACGTTCATCGCTGCTCCCGATAGGACATAAGATGGACGGATGAGTACCGGGAATCCCACTTCATCAACAAATTTATAAATCTCTTCGATGGTGGTGAGCTGGCTCCATCTGGGCTGATCGACCTCCAGGTTGTCGAGCATGGCCGAGAATTTGTTGCGGTCTTCGGCGTTGTCAATTTTTTCGGCAGTGGTTCCGAGAATCGGCACATTCATCGCGTGCAATTTCATGGCCAGGTTGTTGGGAATCTGTCCTCCCATCGAAAGTACTGTCCCTTTGGGCTCTTCAAGATCACATATATCCAAAACCCTTTCCAGGGAAAGTTCATCAAAATAGAGTCGGTCGCAGTTGTCGTAATCTGTTGAGACCGTTTCGGGATTGTAGTTGATCATGATGGCCCTGAAACCCTCTTTTCTAATGGTGTTGACGGCATTTACAGAGCACCAGTCGAATTCCACGGATGAGCCAATACGATAAGCTCCTGATCCCAACACAATGATCGATTGACTGTCGTGCTGAAACTCGACGTCATTTTCCGATCCGTTGTAAGTAAGATAGAGGTAATTGGTCTGTGCAGGATATTCTCCTGCCAGGGTGTCAATTTGCTTGACGAATGGCAAAATCCCGTGTTTTTTACGGAACGCCCTGACTTTAAGACTTTCGACATTCATGTCCCTGACCTCCGATTTTACGACGATGCGGGCAATTTGAAAGTCGGAGAAACCCAATTTTTTTGCATTCCTGAGCAATTCGGACGGAAGGTTTTCAAGGGCATCAAAACCAATCAGTTGAGTCCTTAATTGGTATATATTCTGGAGACGCATCAGGAACCACTTGTCAATTCGCGTGATCTCCCAGATTTTATCTACGCTGTAACCCTTGTGAAAGGCTTCCGCGATAGCGAAAATTCGGCGGTCGGTCGGATTGACCAGCTCTTCATCAATATCGATGATCTCCATGTCGCCACGGTTGCCAACAAATCCATGCATACCAATACCGATCATGCGAAGTCCTTTCTGGATGGCCTCTTCGAAGTTTCGGCCGATGGCCATGATTTCGCCGACCGATTTCATGCTTGATCCAAGATTTTTGGATACCCCGACAAATTTGCCCAAATCCCAGCGGGGGATCTTGACGACACAATAATCGAGCGCGGGTTCAAAACAGGCAGTGGTCTCTTTCGTGACCGAATTTTTGAGTTCGTGCAGGCCATAACCCAGTCCGAGTTTGGCTGCAACAAATGCCAGCGGATAGCCGGTTGCCTTGGAAGCAAGCGCCGAAGATCTTGAAAGACGTGCATTTACCTCGATGACCCTGTAGTCTTCGGAGTGGGGATCCAGCGCAAACTGAACGTTGCATTCACCGATGACACCGATTTTGCGGATGATTTTTATCGAGAGGGCGCGGAGTTTGTGGTATTCGTCGTTTGATAATGTTTGCGAAGGGGCTACGACGATCGATTCGCCGGTATGGATACCTAGCGGATCAAAATTTTCCATGTTACACACCGTGATGCAGTTGTCGTATTGGTCGCGTACCACCTCATATTCTACCTCTTTCCATCCTTTGATGGATTCCTCCACAAGAATCTGACTGGAATAGGAAAAGGCATTGTCGGCCAGCTTGTTGAGTTCCTTTTCATTGGAGCAGAACCCGGAACCTAGTCCGCCCAATGTGTAGGCGGCGCGGATGATCAGCGGATAACCGAGTGTGTTTGCTGCATTTCTTGCTTGCTCAATAGAAGTACAGGCGATGCTGCGGGGGGTTAATACATCAATCTCATGCAAAATCCCTGCGAAGATTTCGCGATCTTCCGTGTTGATAATCGATTGAACAGGTGTACCAATCACCTTCAGGTTGTATTTTTCCAGAATCCCCTGGCGGAAAAGGTCAACACCGCAGTTGAGGGCTGTCTGTCCGCCAAAGGCCAGCAGAATGCCATCGGGTTTCTCCTTTTGGATCACCTTTTCGACAAAGTAGGCCGTAACAGGAAGGAAATATATTTTATCGGCAATCTCTTCTGAAGTCTGAATGGTTGCAATGTTGGGATTAATCAGGATGGTGTAAACACCCTCCTCTTTCAATGCCTTCAATGCCTGTGAACCGGAGTAGTCAAACTCTCCGGCCTCACCGATTTTCAGTGCGCCTGAACCCAGAACGATGACCCTTTTGATAGATGTGTTGAGCATAACGTTATGTTTTTGAGTGACTAGAGTGACTAAAGTGAACTAGAGTGACTAGAGTACTTACGGATCGAGCATGATTGGTTCGGAGTCCATAACTTTAGTCACTTTAGTCACTCTAGTTCACTTTAGTCACTCTTTTTATATTAGAAATAAAATCATCAAACAAAAATTCCGTATCCACCGGGCCAGAAGAGGCTTCCGGGTGAAACTGGGTGGAGAAGAAAGGTTTCGTTTTGTGACGGATCCCTTCGTTGGTGTTGTCGTTGACATTGTAGAAAAGTGTCTCCCAATCTCCTGGTATGGAGTTTGGATCGATGGCATAACCATGGTTTTGTGAGGTAATGAAACATCTGTTTGTCCCGGTCATCAAAACAGGCTGGTTATGGCTCCTGTGTCCGTATTTGAGTTTATAGGTTGAGCATCCGGCTGCGAGGCCAAGCAGTTGGTTTCCCAGGCAGATTCCCATGATGGGTTTTTCTTGCTTGATGGCTTTTTTGATGTGTTCAACAGTGATTTCGCACATGGTTGGGTCGCCCGGACCATTGGTTAAAAAGAGTCCATCGTATGGAAGCGTAGTGAAATCATAATCCCACGGAACACGTACAACTTTGACACCTCGTTTGATCAGGCAGCGAATGATGTTGTTTTTGACGCCGCAATCAACCAGGACAACAGTTTTCCCACCTTCACCGTAAGTTTCGACACTATCCGTACTTGCTTTGGCGACGAGGTTCATCAGGTTTGGATCGACCAGCTCAATCGACTCCCCTTCGAACTCTATTTTGCCGATCATTGAACCTTTTTCCCTTAGGATCTTGGTGAGCGCACGGGTATCGATACCATATATTCCGGGGATTTGTTGGGAGTTCATCCAATCCGCCAAACTTGATTGCGCATTCCAGTGGCTGTAACCAAAGGAGTAATTGTCGACGACAAGTCCGGTAATATGAATTTTGTCAGATTCGAAATGCCGGTGAAGGTCATTCTCTTTCCTGTCGGATGGTACTCCATAGTTTCCAATCATCGGATAGGTAGATACGAGAATCTGACCTGTGTAGGAAGGATCTGTCAAACTCTCGGGGTAACCTGTCATGGCAGTATAAAACACAACCTCGCCGGTAACCGATTTTTCATAACCGAACGATTTCCCTTCAAAGGCAGTCCCATCCTCCAGTATCAATTTTACTTTTCGCATATATTGTCAAGGCATTAAAATACAATTATCTCTAGGCTTTCTTCCGGTACCAGCCTCCAATAAAGAAAAAATGCGTTTCCACTACTTTTTAATCAGCAGCAAAAACGCATTTTTTGCGTTAACAAGATCGATATTCCCGGATGTTGTCGCACGGTGGCAAAAGTAGATAAATCTTCCGATTAC
>JBBIUJ010000331.1:0-4737 GCA_037440345.1 Prolixibacter sp. | reverse complement strand
CCCAACATTTTCAGACATTTTACCGCGGACGGATCACGTGGATCATCCTTTTCCAGGGGTTCCGCTTCGCTTCACCCCTGGCTACCAATATTTCGCCACTATGTGGCTTAACCCCGGAGTAGCGCTTGTCCTATCTTCCCATCTTCTCATTTTCTTATCTTCCCATTTTCTCCACTTCCCCGTTTCCCCGTTTCAATTCTTAATTTTTCACTTTTCACTTTCCATTTTCAACTTTCAACTCTCAACTTCTCCGTTTCCTGTTTCAATTCCCGGAAATTCATTTCTCCCCGTCGTCCTTGTCGTCCTTGTCATCCTAGTCGTCCCAGTCGTCCCAGTCGTCCCCTTTGTCCTACATCTCCACAATCGTAATCCCCGATCCACCGAACTGCACATGTTCGTCCCTGAATTTGAGGACGGCAGGTTCGGATTTGAGATAAGCACGGATAAGCTCCCTGAGAATGCCGTTCCCTTTGCCGTGCAAAATATGCAGTTCGTGGGCTTCGACCATGATGGCCTCATCAATGAACTCCTGAATCTTCTGAAGTCCCTCTTCGGCGCGCATACCGCGCACATCGATCCTCGGTTTAAAATTGAGCTTCCGATCGTTGATCTCCCTGTTGACCTGGGAGGTGGCGTAGTTTTCCTTGTTCTTCCTGACTTCGTTGTGGGAGATGGGCTCAACCCTGTCGCGCTTGACCACAGAGCGCAACTGCCCGAAGGCGACCACCAGGTTGTTTCCATGAATTTCCAGGATGATGCCGGGCGCCTCCTGTCCCTTGATTTTAATCCAGCTTCCAACTTCGGGTTCATCCTTTTTGACTGGATTTTCGGCCATTGCTTTCTTTGGTTCCTCCCTTTGCGGCCGTTCTCGTTTCGAAATTTCCCGTTGCCGGATTTTCTCCATTTTGCGGGCAATCTGTTCATCCTCAGAATCTTTTGTCTCGGAGATGACCTCTTTGAAATCTTCCAGCTTTTTCCTTGCCTCCCTGGTCTTCTCTTTTTCGGCCGAGGCCTCCTTGATCTCCCGGATGGTTTGTTCCACGATTTTGTTGGAGGAGGCCAGGATCTCACCGGCCTCTTTTTTTGCCTTGTCGAGGATCTCCTTTCTCAGTTTCTTTACCTCCGAGAGATTCTCTTCATAGGTGGAGGTGAGATCTTCCAGCTTCTTTTCCGATTGCCGGATGTTCTGTCTCTTGGTCTCCCAATAGCGCTTGTCCCTGACAATGTCCCGGAGGTGCTTGTCGAAATCGATGTGGTCCTTCCCAATCTTGTCAGTAGCTTCCTGCAGGATATCCTCCGGCAGGCCGATTTTACGCGCAATCTCGAAGGCAAAAGAGCTTCCGGGTTTGCCAATCTGCAGTTGAAACAACGGTTCCATCTTGTTTGAGTCGTACAACATTGCCCCATTGACAATTCCGGGTACGGATGAGGCGAAATGTTTCAGGTTGGTATAGTGGGTGGTGATCACCCCGTAACTTTGCAGGTTGTTGATCCGGTTCAGTATCGATTCGGCAATGGCGCCACCCAGCATAGGTTCAGTCCCGGTACCGAATTCATCAATCAATACCAGCGATTTTGGGTTGCAGTTTCTGACGAAGAACTTCATGTCACTCAGGTGGGAGCTGTAGGTGCTCAGGTCGTTGTCGAGCGACTGGTTGTCGCCAATATCGATGAAAATTTTGTCAAAGATGCCAACGACACTATCCACGTGCAGCGGGACGGGCAGTCCGCACTGTACGCTGTACTGCAACAGGCCCACGGTCTTCAGGCAAACCGATTTACCACCGGCATTGGGACCAGAAATCAGCAGGATGCGTTCATCCTTTGATAATTTGATGTTGAGGGGTACGATCCTCCTTTTTTCCCTTGCGAGATTTCGCTCCAGAAGCGGATGCCTGGCATCCAGCCAGTTCAATTCCGGAAAATGTTTGAGTAACGGCTTGACAGACTTGCTTTCGTTTGCCCACAAGCCCTTTGCACGGATAAAGTCGAGAATACCCAAAATTTCATACGATGATTCGAGATCCTCCGCATAGGGTCTCAGCTCATCCGTAAATTTTGTAAGGATCCGCACAATCTCGCGGCGTTCAGCCGATTCAAGCTCCCGGATACGGTTGTTGGTTTCTACAATCTCCTCCGGTTCGATGTAGGAGGTACGTCCTGTAGCGGATTCGTCATGCACGATTCCCCGCATCTTCCGCTTGTTGCTGGATAGAACCGGAATAACGGCCCTTCCGTCACGGATGGAGACCGTCACATCCTTTTCGACCAACCCTTCAGCCTGGGCATGTTTGAGAATTTTGGCCATGATCTTCGAGATACCTGACTGCAATGAGAGGATCTCCCGCCTTATTTTTACCAGCTCGGGTGATGCATTGTCCTTGATGGTTCCCAATTTCGTCAGGATTTGATCTATCCGGTCATAAAGAAAAGGATAGATCTGGATCCCTCTCACAACCTGATAGATCCGTGGAAATTGCTCCTGCTCTTTCTCCTTGAAAAAGTTGGCAATGGCGCGGAGGGTTTCGAGCGATCTTTTGAGGTCGAAGAGTTCAAAAACCTCCAGGAATGTACCCTGAATCTTCGACTTCCGGAGTACCGACCTCATATCGATAAAATATCCGGTCGGAAAATTGAGCTCATCACGGATGATCTTTTGAAATTCTACCGTCTCATCCAGTTGTCTCTCAATCAGATCAGGGTCAGAAGTAAAGTTGCACGCTGCGACATGTTCTTTCCCCATCTCGCTCAGGCAGCGACTGCTTAACAACTCCCTGATCTTGTCGAAGCCAATTTTACTTTCAAAGTTTTCCGGATAAATATTCATGAGATGGATTGATTTCGCAGTAAAAGTAGCAAGAAATCGGAAGGAGTACAATGTTAAGCACAGGTGGACTATAATAAAATCAAAGGCTGGAGGAATACTTTTTCCATTTTTTCATTTTCCATAGAAAGGCTATTTTTGATTAACTTTGCTTGCTTTAATTTTAAGAAGTATGAATTGATTGTTGAAGATTCCGGTTCAGATCCAATTTTCAATTTTCCATTGTCAATTATTTCAAAACATGGTCAGGATTATTTGCAAGTTGTTGTTACGTTTGATGGGATTTAAAGCGATTGGCGGCATCATTCCTGAGCCCAAAGCCATTGTTCTTGGTGTGCCTCATACCTCAAACTGGGACTTTATCATCTCCTTCATTTATTACAGGGCCGTTGGCGGAAGATCCAATACCATGGTTAAGAAAGAGTTTTTCTTCTGGCCATTGGGCTATTTTGTTCGCTGGATGGGGGGCATTCCGGTCGACCGTTCGAAAGGGGCAAGCCTTGTCAAGCAGATTATCTCAGAGTTTGAAAAACGCGAAGTTCTGCACCTGGCCATCGCGCCCGAAGGAACGCGTAAGCCGGTTGCCAAATGGAAGGGTGGCTTCCATACCATAGCCCGGACCGTAAATATTCCGGTATACCTGGCATTTTTCGACTGGGGACGCAAACAGATCGGGTACACCGAAAAAATTGAGTTGACAGACGATCTTCAGGCAGATTTGAAGCGTATCAGACAGTGGTACAAAGACCATGGCATCATGGGTAAAAATCCTGAAGGGATGAATTATGGCGACGATTTGGATTAACATCAGATATTAAAACTTTCGACTATGGATCAGCTTAGGGTATCGTTGGTTCAATTTGATGTGGTTTGGGAAAGCCAGGAGGTAAACAGGGCTAAACTTGATTTTTTACTGGAACCGCTTATTGGCCAGACAGATTTGATTCTCCTGCCGGAGATGTTTACAACAGGGTTTTCGATGAATGCCAGTGATTTGGCAGAAACAATGGAGGGTGAAAGTGTCGCCTGGATGCTTTCATGGGCAAAAAAATGCCACTCAGCTATCGCCGGAAGCTTGATCATCAGGGAGAAAGATCAATTGTTCAATCGCTTTCTCTTTGTAATGCCGTCGGGACAAATAGAATGCTACGACAAAAAGCACCTCTTTTCGATGGGCGACGAACACCACTATTTTGATTGCGGCAACAAGAAAGTAGTTGTCAAATATGAAGGTTGGAGAATCGCACTTTTCATCTGTTATGATATTCGTTTTCCTGTTTGGTGCCGTTCAATAAAAGAGGCCGACCTGATCCTGTTTACTGCAAATTGGCCGGAGAAGAGAAACCTGGTGTGGAATACACTTACCAGGGCAAGGGCGATTGAGAACCAACTTTATGTCGCATGTGTCAATCGTACAGGCATTGACGGAATGGGAATCGTATACATTGGAGAGAGTAAGGTAATAGATCCCAAGGGGCTGATTATGTGTGATATGACTAACGAATCGGAGAAGTCGGTAACCTGTTCATTGTCATTGAAAGAGTTAAACAGGTTCAGGGAAAAATTTCCTGTTGCCAGGGATGAGGATACTTATCAAATAGTAGGCTGATCTACGCTTCGAATTTGTTCCAAAGCACCATTTGATCCATTGTTTTCCGTTTTTTTTCCGGTACAAGTTCAGTTTTTGGGTAGCCTATTGGAATCATTGCAATTGGCTCAAAATTTGCAGGAAGGTCAAAAATTTGAGCGCATTTCTCAGCATTGAAGTGGCAGATCCAACAGGTTCCCAAACCAATTTCTGTAGCAGCCAGCATCAGATGATCAATGGCAATGGCTACATCAATGTCTGTATGATCCTTGTCATCTCCGGGACGGTGCCAACCCTTGTCATGATCGCCAATGGCCACAATACA
>JBBIUJ010000330.1:0-4739 GCA_037440345.1 Prolixibacter sp. | reverse complement strand
GAATGTTTACGACTGGTGCGACAATTTTGTCTGGCAGATAAACCTTTACGGGTAAATTTTCGCCCCTTTTGCCGAATGCCATCAGCAACAGGGCAAGCAATGGAAGAAAGGTCGCCACCTTCCAACCTCCTGCTTTGCCACATTTTTGTTTGTTCATCATAACGATACGCTTTTTAATTTGACAATGATTGAAACTGTTGGCGAGTGCGAATCTTTGGGATCCCACTCCCTTTTGAATGATTAACAATTGATATTGGGTTGCATCGATGCCATTGGTGAGGGTGTAATCGTCGGCCTGGAACTCGTGGATCTCCTTCATGTCCTTAATCAACCAATAAATAACCGGATTGAACCAGTGCACTATTTTAACGATTTCGAGCAGCAGCAGGTCATAAAAATGGTACAGCCGGATGTGCGCCTGCTCGTGGGCCAGCAAAGGATGCCGGTGATGGTCATAATCACTTTGGGAGAGAACCACCCAACGACCAAATGAAAAGGCCGGAATTTCCCCTTGCGTAACCAGTAACCGGAAACCCTCCAGCGGTATAGACCTGGCTTTCCTGGTAAGGAGCAAAACCGAAACCAAACCACGTACCAGGATCAGCAATGCGATCAAACAGCCGGTCAGGTAACCATAAAAGAGCAGTTGGGGGAGAGTTGGCGCGGCGTTGCTGATGACAGTGGCCGGAGCAGACGGGATTTGTGGAGAGACAATCTCCGTCAGGGCTGGTTTTGCCGGAACAATTGCCTCTCCACCGGTTTCGGCAGGTGCAAAAGCCTGAATTAATTCCACCCGCACTGGCCACTGATCCGGCCATGGCAGGTGGATAATAGGAATAGCTGCAGTAAGGATTACGATGGCAATCAACAACATCCTGGTAAGACCAAAGAAGCGCTCTTTGCGCATCACGATCCGGAACAGCAACCAAAACAGGCTAAGACACAGGGTTGATTGGAGAAGATAGGGCAATAAATTATTCATGGCTTTCGTTTTTGGCGGATTTTGCCTGGTTGATCAACTCCTTGATCTCTTCGATCGAGATATTCTCCTCTTCCACAAACATCGATACCACAGAGGCGTATGATTGATTGAAATACTTGCCAACCATGTTTTGAAGAGTATGCTTGCTGAACTCCTCCCGTGAAATTGCGGCGAAGTAGCGATGGGTATTTCCGAACTGCTCATGGTCCAGAAAACCCTTCTCCTCCAGTCCACGGACAATGGTGGAAATGGTGTTGTAATGTGGTTTGGGTTCGGGCAATTCGTCCACAATCTCCTTCACATAGGAAGGGCCTTTTTGCCAGAAGAGCTCCATGAGTTCCTCTTCGCGGTTGGTGAGATGCTTCATTTGTTACACTTATTTTCAACAAGTATAACTATTTATTTTAGTTTATCAACTATATTTTATAGTCATTAAACTATAATTTTTAGTTTTTTAACAATTGGGTCTGGAAAATTAATGCAGAATTGAGGAAAAGGTTTATTTCTGTTTATACGTGACTGTTTAGATTTAATCAAAATATAGTTGAACCCACTTCGGGGTTCCGCATTTCAGCCTCTCATTTGCCTCCGCTTTCACCGGAGGTTATTGGCTTCGCCGATCTTCGATTCATATTCAAGTCCTTCGGACTTGTTGAGTTGAGAAACCCTGAAAAGGGTTTAATTTGAATAACCCCAGATGAAATCGGGGGGAAACGAAACCAATGAACCTGAAACCCTGAAAGGGTTGAACCGTTTTTATAACAGTAGAACTAAATTAAAACAGTTTCTAAGTACTTTATACTTGAATAGCCAATATAATTTTGCATTAAATGTGTTTAATGAGCACTCCCAATTGTTCTGTTAATTTCTATCTTTAGCTCAAACTTTACAACCAAACTATAATGCCCCTGCTTATTGTCGGAATCGGATTTCTGATCCTCCTGGTGTTGATCGGTAAATTTAAACTCCATGCTTTTCTGGCGCTTTTGATTACCTCCTTTGCCGTGGGTCTGTTAAGTCATATGAACCTGCTGGACATCCTGGATTCCATCATTAAAGGTGTTGGAGATACCATGGGTAAAGTCCTCCTGATCCTTGCTTTTGGGGCAATGCTAGGAAAGATACTGGAAGAGAGTGGCGCGGCACATACCATAGCCTTTCGGATGATCGACCTCATGGGATTGAGGAATATTCAGTATGCGCTGATGATTACCGGCTTTTTTGTCGGGCTGCCGATGATGTACAATGCCAGTTTCCTGGTGCTGATTCCGCTTATTTTTACCTTCGCCGTCATCACCCGATTACCGCTTTTGTGGCTGGCCATACCCCTTTTATCCTCGCTGTCAGTGACCCATTGCTTTCTGCCTCCCCACCCTGCACCCACCTATGTTTCATTTATTTATGAGGCCAATGTCAACAAAGTACTTCTTTATGGGCTGGTCCCGATGGTTCCCAGTTGCCTGATTGGGGGAATCTGGTTCTCCCGCTTTTTTAAAGATATTAAACTGGTGCCACCACCCGAACTCTTCAAGGAGAGACATTTCGAAAAGAGTGAACTCCCCGGGTTGGGAGTCAGTATTTTGTGCGCTGTTACTCCAATTATTTTGATGCTTCTTGGAGCGCTGACTGATATAACTGTTGGTGCACCTCCAGCGAAAGCGGAACTAACCAACCTTGGCATCGATGGCATCACAGGATTTTATTTGCAGCATTTTACCCAAAATGGTTGGAGCGGTAACCTGGCTAGCGCCATGGCCTTGCTTCTCTCATTCTTCAAATTCCTGAGTGACGCAAATGTTGCGCTGTTTACGGCCGTAGTTGTCGCTATATTCACACTTGGGCTGAGAAAGGGCAATTCGATGGACAAAGTTATGGCCACGGCATCAAGCTCCATCGGAGCCGTTTCGATGATTGTCTTGATCATCGCGGCAGGCGGAGGTTTCTCTCAGGTATTGAAAGACAGCAGTGTAATTGCCTATATCCGTACCATTTCGGATACCTTTCACATGAATCCCTATTTGATGGCTTTCGTAGTAGCCTCCATTTTCAGGTTAGCAATCGGATCTGCCACCATTGCCACACTCACAACCGCTCCCATCATGTTCCCGATTGTCCAGCAAACCGGGGCTTCTCCCGAATTGATGGTCCTGGCTACGGGTGCAGGCAGCGTGATGTGGTCGCACTTCAACGACTCAGGATTCTGGATGTTTAAGGAGTATTTTGGATTATCAGTGAAAAAGACCTTCCAAACCTGGACATTAATGGAATCGACCATCGGTGTGGTCGGGATTCTGACGGTGCTGGTGATGAGTTGGTTTACATAAATGCTGATTATTAATCACGAAGGGCCCAAAGGAAAACACAAAGGACTCAATTGGTACATAATTTAGTGTCCTTTGTGCGCTCTTCGCGTCCTTCGTGGTGAAATGAATTTTAAATCATTCCTAATTCTTTATAATATGAAAACAACGATTTTCGCTTTGGTAAAAAGCATCATCTTTTCAATTCTGCAGATCTCTGGCATTCAGCTTTATGGGAAATCTGTCAAAAATTTTCCAACCAAATTAAAGACCAGCCTCAACGCTTACTCCTTTAGCAAACCTCTTCTGAGCGGAGAGATGAACCTCGACCAACTGATCGAATTCTGTGCCACAAACCAGATTGATGCCGTTGATCTGACCGCCTACTATTTCCCTGGGTACCCGGAAGTCCCTTCAGATGAATATCTCTACCATATCAAGCAGAAAGCTTTTCTGCTCGGCGTTGAGATCAGCGGTACAGGCGTTCGCAATGATTTTACTGAACAGGATCCTATTAAGTTGAAAACGAGTGTCGATCTGGTCAAAAAATGGATCATCGCTGCGGAAAAAATCGGAGCCCCTGTGATCCGTGTTTTTTCGGGTGCTGACCCGAAAGGAGTATCACGTGCCGAAGCGGTAGATCAAGTGGTACGTATGATGAGCGAATGTGTCGCTTTTGGCAAGGCACACGGTGTGGTTGTCGCAATACAAAACCACAATGATTTCATCAAAACTGCAGATCAGGCCATCGAAATCGTCCAGCGTGTCAATTCAGAATGGTGCGGTTTAATCCTCGACATAGGAAGCTACCGGACCGGTGATCCATACAAGGAAATTGCGCAATCCATCCCGTTTGCAGTGAACTGGCAGCTGAAGGAGAACCTTTTTGTGAATGGGATTGAGCAAAAGACGGACCTCAACAAATTGATGGGCATCATCCAGGCTTCTGGCTACCGCGGATACCTCCCTCTGGAAACGTTGGGTGAAGGGGATCCAAAAATCAAAGTGCCTCTATTTTTAAAGGAGATAATAAATGCTCTGAAATCCATTGGTCAATAGACTTAGTATCATCCTTAAACTTTGTTAAAAATTTAGAAACTGATTGAACCTTTTTGATTAGCAACAATCTAACAGACAGTTTTAGTAAAGTTCGAAAAGTATATTCTAAAAAAGTAAAAAGTATGAGGACAAAATTTTTTATGGTAGTCGTGCTATTGGGCCTGTCTACCATCCTTATCGCCCAAACGGCACAACAGGGGGTCAAAAAATTTAGCGGCATGGAGCGTCCTGCTATGGATATGAGGATGAAAGCATTGCACGGTGGCAATCAGGGGCTTAATCTGACAGATGCCCAAAAAGAGGCATTCAAAGCAAATATGCTTGCCACACAAAAGCAACTTCAACCTCTTCGGAATGCACTGGGTGAAGCCAATGCACATCAAAGAACGCAGTGACTG
>JBBIUJ010000329.1:0-4744 GCA_037440345.1 Prolixibacter sp. | reverse complement strand
CGATACGGCATCCGGAGCCAAACTCACGGTAGTGGTTTGCCCGTCGTTCCGTGGCCGAATCCCCATCATCAAGAAACGGGTGCATACGGTTGTTACGCCTGGAGAAACTGTTCATGTGCTTGTAACAGAGCGCGGTACATGTGTAAATCCAGCTTTTCCGGAGTTGGAGGCGAATCTTCGCAAAGCAGGACTGAATATCAAGGATATCCATGATCTGGAAATTGAGGTTGATAAGATTACCGGAATTCCTGCTCCTCTTGAGTACACTGATAAAATTGTGGGAATTGTTGAGTACAGGGACGGAACAATTATTGATGTGATCCACCAGTTGAAGGAGAAATGAAGGTTGAAAGTTGAGAATTGAAAAGGTGAAACGAAAAAGTAAGACTGGGCGACGGGGAGAAGGGGTGAGTGCGACTCCGGGATTAAGCTGCGTAGCGGCGACATATTGGTAGCCCTCAAGGCAGAAAAAAGTTGGCAGAGCGTAAGAGCAGGGATTAAATTAACAAGGGAGGAAAAAAATCGAACCACTGCAATCCATATTGAATGCCCGCGAACAAAGGGCGCTTCTGAAAAATAAAATTGCAGGAAAGGGATATCCCTGCGTTAGTTTGAGTTTAAATGTACCCGGGTTTCCCAAGAGTAATCATACCGTTAGCAACTTCTTCAAATACTGTCTGCAGGATCTGAAATTCTTGTTAAAGTCTCATTTGGTTGAAGTTCATGACAAAGAAGCCATTGAAAAGTGTGATGCGGCAGGAGATTTTTACGTGGCACCAATTTCGGCAGGTAGCATGACCATCTCTGATTTAAAACAAATTTGTGAGAATTTCGAGGAGGGTCATCCCTTGGGAAGGTATATTGATGTGGATGTGAACGACGAAAAGGGTCATTGCATATCCTCCGGGAAATCAAAATTATGCTTTTATTGCCAGGTGAAACCAGCCATCGAATGCAGGCGCGAACAGGCACATGATATGGTGCAAATGCGATCCATGATGTTTTCCAAAATGAGGGATTACTGCAACCGACAAAGAGAATCCCTCCTTTCGAAGCAACTTGCCTCATTGGCGCTGAAAGCGCTGCTTTATGAAATTTCCCTCACGCCAAAACCGGGATTGGTTGACAGGTTAAGCAACGGCAGTCATGCAGATATGAACTTCCTGACGTTTGCAGATTCATCAGCAGCCATATCCTTTTATTTTGAAGAGTTGGTGCAGGCGGGATTTGCTTTTCAGGACGATGATTACACCCGGGCATTGCCAATTGTCCGGAACATTGGATTACGTATGGAGGCAGCCATGTTTCAGGCAACAGGAAACATCAATACACACAAGGGATTGATCTTTTTGATGGGAGTCGCGCTTTTCTCCTGCGGGAAGCTTTATAGCAGCCTGAATGAGTTCGACACAGAATATTTCCGGAAAATTGTTAAGGGTATTTGTAAGGATATTGTGAATCGGGAACTGAAGGAGAACAAGTCATTGAACTCCACGCATGGATTGGATGTATTTTATTCTACAGGTTTCAGCGGCGCTCGCGGGGAGGCAGAAGGAGGTTTCCGAACTGTATTTCAGAGTGGATTACCATATCTCATGAGGGAAAACGAATTAAATGATACTGCCTTGATCAAATGTTTTCTTGCCATCGCAGCACAAAACATGGATACAAATATTCTTTTCAGGGGAGGAGAAGAAGTATTGACAAGCTTTCAGGATCTCTGCCGGGCAGCCTTGGAAGATTTATCTGATTCAAATTATCTGAAGGTAGCAGAATTCTGTAAAAATGAATATATTTCGCCGGGCGGATCTGCCGATTTGCTCGCGCTTGCTATTTTTTTCCGGTCAATCATGAAATGTGAATCCCCATTTTTTATTTCTCCATTGATACAACGCTATGACATTTGAAGATACAGACTTCAGGCAAGAGACCCTAGACTTAAACAATCCGTTTGATGTAAAACTTGTGACTGGTTTCCTACACGAGCTTGGATTCGATTTTGATCCAACTGATGTTGAGAGTACCATGATCGTCTACAATCTGAAGGGGGAGCTTGTCGGTACCGGTTCACATTTGGGCCGGATCCTGAAATATGTCGCAGTTGCCCCAAAATTCCGTGATACGACAGCCTTTGCCTTGATCGTTACTTACATGACAGAAAAACTTCTGAAAATTTACAAACATACTTTCGTCTTCACCCGGCCGGAGAATTCTGTCAGGTTTAGGGGGTTAGGTTTCTCTGAGATTGCCTCCTCCCCACCCTTGTTTACACTCCTGGAATTTGGTTTTGAGTCGATTTTTACCTACCAGGACTATCTTAAGTCGTTGAAACAAAAGACCGAAACCACATCAATCGCCTCCATTGTCGTCAATTGTAATCCTTTTACCAACGGACATTTATTTCTGATAGAAAAGGCTGCCGCTGAGAACGAATTGGTCTATCTGTTTGTGGTAGAAGAAGATCTTTCAGCTTTCCCTTTTGCCATCAGATGGGAATTAATCAAAAAGGGAATTGCACACCTAAAGAATGTCCTGATGGTTCGTGGCGGGATGTATATTGTCTCGGGATCTATTTTCCCTGCATATTTTCTGAAAAATGAAACGGTCAGCGATGTGATGGAAAAGCAAGCAGAACTGGATGTCCGGATTTTTGCCGAGTATGTTGTTCCGGTTCTCGGCATTAAAAAGCGTTATATAGGGACAGAAAATTATTGTGCAACTACCGCTGCCTACAACAAGGCCATGAAAAAGATCCTTCCTTCTTTTGGCGTTGATGTGATTGAATCGATGCGTAAGGTGGCTATATCCGGCTCTTCGATTCTACCCGATTTTATCAGCGCCTCAAAAATCCGGCAGGCCATCAAAATGGACAAGCTGGACGATTTTCAGGAATTTCTTCCAGAATCCACACGCGAATTTCTCTATTCAGACGACTCGTTGGAAATCCGAAATAAAATTAAGCACGGAGAGGGAAGGCATTAATTGATTGAATTTTAATGCAACAAATTCTTCTTTTATTTAATTTTAAAGTAAATTTGGGTAAAAATACATCATCATGAGTTCTGAAGGTATTCAAAATAGTATCATAAGAAAAGTATTGGATTCAAAAGATGACGCTTTACTTAATTATCTCAATCAGCTTTTGAACGATTCAGAACAGAGTGAGCAATACGTACTTTCTAATGTAGAGGAGAAATTGATTTCAGAAAGTATTGCTGATTATAAGTTAGGTAAAGTCATTTCAAATGAAGATGTTATCTTAAGAAATGAAGAATGGCTACAAGAATAATCTGGACAAATCATGCAGATTACATCTTTACGAAAATCCTTAATTTTTATGTTGAAAGGAACGGATCCAAAACTTACAGTCGTTCACTGAATTATAAAATTCAATCTTTGGTTAGGATAATAGCCAAACAACCATTTATTGGAGTCAGGACAAATTTCGAGGATATTAGGGTTTTTACTCATATAAACTATAAAATTTTCTATCAATTTGATAGTCAATGCATTATTATTCATTTAATATGGGATTGTCGTCAAAATCCGGAGTCTTTGAACCTCAGAAGCCATGAGCCCTTTGTATGAACAATTGATCGGCTATCTGCAAACAGGAGCAATTATTCAGACTGGCTCGTTGCTCTTGACCAAAGGATCTGCCCCCCAGGTTCCTGGAGCCATGGCTATTTTCGAAAGAGGAAAGGTATTAGGCGGCACCCTTGGCGGAGGATTGCTCGAATCGGAGGCACAAAAGATCGCAGCGTTAACGGCTTCTACGCACGAAAGTGTATTGCAATGGGTTTATTTTCAGTCAGAGTTAGAGGAGCAGACAGGAGCAATTTGCGGAGGCAGCGCGCTGTTTCTGATTGACGCCAATCCTGCACTCCATCTTGAGGTCTACAGGCAATTGATTGATTCATTGCAATGCCGAAAAAGCGGTGCGTTGTTTACTACGATCAATTTTTCAAGCAGTCAGGTTCCTACACTTCAACGCTGTTGGATCGAACGGCAGGATGCTCTTCCAGAAACAATAACGTCTATTCTCAATTCTGAGGATCTGGATGCAAAACAAATAATTGACAGCAGGACTCCCTGTTACATTGAAACGGAAGGAGAAAAGGAAGAAAAAACGATTCTCTTTATCGAACCCATCCATCCAATCTCACAGCTGATCATTGCGGGGGCCGGACATATCGGACAGGCGCTTTGCAGAATCGGTAGCCTGGTGGATTTTGAAATTACCATAGTTGATGACAGGCCTGAACTAGCAGTATCTTCAAGGTTTCCTGAAGCTTCCAGGGTTATTTGCCAACCTTTGCATCAGGCATTTCAAACTATTTTATTAACTTCGGATGTTTATGTTGTGATTGCCACTCAGGGACACCGAACCGACATTGAAGCGCTGAAATCCTGCATTGGTTCAAACGCTGCTTACATCGGGGTCATAGGCAGTAAGCGCAAGACGACATTAGTGGGTCAAAAGTTCATTGCCGAAAAATGGGCAACTCCCGAAGAGTGGAAATTCGTCCATACACCGGTGGGTATCGATATCCATTCAAGGACCGTCAATGAAATAGCGGTGAGCATTCTTGCCGAACTTATTAAGGAACGTCACGAGATCAATTTCAGCCGGAGCAAAAAGCTGGTAACCGCTATTGTGCTTGCAGCCGGGAAAAGTACCCGTATGGGTCGGCAAAAATTGCTGATGCCGCTTGAAGGTAGAAGTATGATTGCAACAGTCGTC
>JBBIUJ010000328.1:0-4820 GCA_037440345.1 Prolixibacter sp. | reverse complement strand
CGTTGTCCCGTAAGCAAAAGACCTGAAAGGTTTCGAAAACCTTTCAGGTCTGCCGGGCGATATCGTTTGCTGCGATTCGAAACCACCGGGGAAAAATAAAAGCGCTCATAAACCACATCCCCCAGGTCGACCATGCACAATTTTCCAACCCTCCCTTGCCGGCGCATATGAATAATTTAAAGCATTCCTGTTCATCAACACGCCAACCGCAGATCCCCTAAAAACGCGGTTACAAACCACATCACCCAAATTTCAAAACTTTTTCTACTTTTGCTTCACTATGGCAATAACTATCCGAAAAGTAGAAAACAAAAAAGATCTTCGTCTTTTTATCCACCTCCCTGCAGAAATCCACAAAGATCACCCGAACTGGGTGCCACCGCTTTACATGGATGAGTGGGAATATTTCAATCCTAAGAAAAATCTGTTGTTCGCCCATTGCGAGCACATCCTGCTGCTTGCCTTCAAAGATGAGAAGTGTGTAGGACGCTGCATGGGTTTGATAAGCAATGACTACAATAAATCGCACGAAGAGTACCATGTGCGTTTCTCCAACCTGGAAACCTACAACGATCAGGAGGTCTTTAACGCCCTCGTGAACCATGTGGCAAGTTGGGGCAAATCGTTTGGCATGAATACCATCGTGGGTCCTTTGGCATTTTCAGACAAGGACCCGCAGGGTTTCCTGATCGAGGGGTACGACAAACCGGTCGTGATCGCCTCCAACTGCAACTTTCCCTACATGGTGGATTTGACGGAGGCAGCGGGATTTACCAAGAAGGTCGACTGTGTCGTCTATCAGATCCCGATTCCGGATGAAATTCCCCCGTTGCACCAAAAAATCCTGGAACGCGCCGAGAAGCAAAATACCAACCTGAAACTGCTTCAGTTTACCTCCAGAAGAAAAATTAAACCATTGATCAGACCGGCGCTGAATCTGGTAAACAAAACATTTACAGATATTTATGGATTTCTTCCGTTCAACGAGAAGGAGATGGACGATTTTGCCAACAAATATCTCTTCCTGATCAATCCCAGGTTTGTCAAACTGATTGCCAACGAAGAGAACGAAATCATCGCATTGTTTATCGCGATGGACGACATCAGTGAAGGCATCAAAAAATCCAAAGGTTACCTTTTCCCCTTCGGGATATTCCAGATTTTCGCGGCTGCCCGCAAGACCAAACAGATCAACCTGCTGCTCGGAGCCATCGACCCGCGCTACCAGGGACGCGGACTGGATGTCTGGATGGGGCTTAGCCTGGTCAAATCGGCCAGGGATGCCGGGAAGGTGGTGATGGACTCCCACCTCGAGCTGGAGTACAACACCAAAGTAAGGGCGGAGATGGAGAAATTTGGTGGCAAGGTCTATAAAAAATTCAGAATTTTCCAGCGGGAAGTCTGACCTCGAAATGATAGCTCCCCGATCCGGTACGATAGACATTGAAATCACCCTCCTTCCTGAGCAGGGTGATCTCTTTTTTTGACGCGATTGCTTTTCCTGACTCTGTAATGGTTGATGGATGTTCGTTGGGGACCCATACCTCCGATTCGCAATTGAACGGAATTTCGATGTTTAGCTTCAGGGTACTTCCTTCGCGTATCCAACCGGAGGAAACCCTGCCCCGAACGGTCTCCAAAGAACAATCTACCCGGTTCAGCCCTTTCGCAAAATAGGGATGAATGATGGTTTTTTTGTAGGCCGGAAACTCTTCCGACAATTTCACGCCGGCAAGGGTTTCGTAAAACCAACTGTCGATGCTGCCCATCATCACATGGTTGTGCGACTGTTTCAGCGTCCAGAATTCACACATGGTATTGTATTTCTTCATCATCTCCGACCAGCTTGGGTAACCAGTCTGATTAACCAGCATCCAGACGATATCCTCCCTTCCGTACCCGGAAAGCACTTTGGGCAGGTATTTGGTGCCAAGAACGCCTGTGGTCAGGTGGCTGCTGTCTTTCACCACAATCTGATCCACAAGATTGGATAGCACCGGAATGTTCCTGTTTTCAGGGACCAATCCCAGGTAAAGCGGAAAAGCATTGGCCATCTGGCTGCCATCGTTGTAGCTGTTTTGATCCGGATGAAAATAGTTGGCATTGTACCCAGCCCTGATTTTCTCAGCCATCCCTTCGAAATAAATTGAGTCCTTGTTTTTACCCAGGACGCCTGCCATTTTGGATAACAATTTCGCGTCGAGGTAATAATAGGCGGTTGGCACTGATTCCGGATCACCCTCCTTCCAGTTTTTCGCCCTGCTGCCCCAGTCGCCAATCCATCCTTTGGGAAGAATCACCCCTTTGGCACGACTGTCCAAAAATGCAAAATAGCGGACCATTGCATCATAATGATCGCTGATCAGTTGTTTGTCACCGTAATACCTGTAACAGTCCCAAACCATCGTGAGGTAGGTGCTGCTCCACTCCACGCCGTCATCGCGGATGTAAGGGCGCGGTGATATAATTGGAATATCTCCTGTTGCGGCATCCTGATTCTCCCTGATTCCGCGGAACCAATTCCGGTAAAAACCGGCCATGTCGAAATTATAGAGGGCCTCTTCGGCCGTTACCTGGGCGTCCCCCATCCAACCCAACCGCTCGTCACGTTGCGGGCAATCCATCGGGTATCCGATCATGTTGCTTTTTTGAGACCAAAGCGTCGCGTGGTGAATCCGGTTGACCAACGTGTTGTCGCACGAAAAAGTCCCGGCAGGTTTGTTGTCTGAATGTACCACACATCCTTCAACCTTTACAATCTCGGGAAGTGTGGTATCGGAGGTGATCTCCGCATATTGAAATCCGAAAAAGGTAAAGTGCGGCTGGTAAGTCTCAATCCCGTCCCCTTTCAAAGTATATTCGGCAGTCGCTTTGGCATATTCATTACAGGTAACATCCAGATTACCTGCAGCATCCAACTCCTCAGAGTATCTGATTTTTATTTTTGACCCTCTTTTGCCTTTCAATGCGACAGAGGTCCAACCGGCAAAATTCTGTCCGAAGTCATAGATTTTCACCCCGGGTTTTGGCTGCAAAATTCTTTTGGGTTTTAGCCGATCGACAATTTTGATGGATGGAAAATCGCATGGCGTCAGCTTTCCGTGCGGCGTTTCGACCACCCTGACCGGTTTCCAGGAATGGTCGTCAAAGGTTGATTCAGTCCAGCCCGCATATTCCTGTGTCGCATCATAAATTTCACCATCGTAAATACAATTGTAAAGCGAAGGACCGAGGGCGCATTTCCAATTTCCGTCCGTCACGATTGTCTCCTTGTTTCCGTTCAGATATTCTACTTCAAGTTGAAGCAGCGCCTTTTTCGATCCAAACCACTGCATTCTGTACTCCTGCCACCATTTTTTATAGGGATTGTACCAACCGTTTCCAAGGTGAATACCAATGGCATTCCTCCCCTCAACGAGCAATTCCTTCGTGTCGAAGCTATCGAACAATATTTGCTTGTGATAGGGTGTCTTGGCTGGTGAAAGTTGTTGGTCTCCCACCCTTTTACCATTAATGAACAACTCATAGAGACCCAATCCGGTTATGTAAACCCTGGCTGTGCGAATCTTTCCGCTCAGTTGAAAATCGTGCCGCAAAAGCACCGACCGTCCGTTATGGGCTACCGAATCCCCCAGTTTCCCCTCCTCTTTGGCGCCTGAAAAGAACCCTTTCGCCGGCAGTGGATCATGGATCGCATCAGCGCCAATCCATTTGGCCTTCCAGTCGTCGCTTTTCATGGACAAATAGCGAAACTCCCTGATGGCACTGATAACCGAATCACCTGCATGATCCCATACCGTAATCCTGCAAAAGAGTGATTGCCCATTTTTGGGCCTCTTTCCCTGGTAGGATATATTCATTGTCTGGTCCGAAATAATTTTATCTGAACGCCAAAAATCAGCGGTACCTGAGCCCAATTTTTCAGATGTAGAAGCAGCTTCGATACGGTAGGCATGCTGTATTGCCCCCCGGATGGCGGAGGTAACGACCCAACTAAACCGGATTGTCCTGTCACCGCTTACCATGGGTGATTCGGTCTGCTCACACACAAATCCTTGTATTTGTAATGATTCTAAATTTCTCTCCTTACAGCTCAAATCGCCGCTAAAAGCGAAGAAAAACGCGAGAAAAACGATGTTAATTTTCATGTATTGTGTTAATTTTCTGTACTTTAAATATGCATCGAAAGAGGATCACCCTACCCTGGTACAAACCACCCGGCACAAGTTTCGAAAAACCAACATTTGTGGCAAATTTTAAAATTATTATTAATTTTGATGATCTGATTTTACCAACGTTTCAGCGCCAAAATTTCATTCCATGAACATACTTTTTATTTTGATAGGAGTAAGTCTCTTTGCTGCATTGATTTTTTTGGGCATGTTTATTTGGGCCGTAAAAACAGGTCAGTACGACGACAATTACACACCCTCAATTCGTATTTTGTTTGACGAAGATGAGGTAGATACAAAAAAATAACTAAACTATATAACTCATTTTAAATCGCTTATGGAAGTACAAAAATTTAACTACGACAATGCAATTGTAAGAAATTTTATTCTTGCGACGCTGGTTTGGGGCGCTGTTGCCCTGTTGGTTGGATTGGTTGTCGCACTTGAACTGGCCTTTCCTGCCCTCAATCTCGGGATAGAGTACATCTCCTTTGGAAGGGTACGGCCGGTCCATACGAATGCAGTCATCTTCGCGTTTATCGGGAATGCCATGTTTGCGGGTGTATATTATTCGCTGCAAAGGGTGTTGAAAGCGCGTCTGTTCAATGACATGCTTGGGAAGGTCCATTTCTGGTTATGGCAATTAAT
>JBBIUJ010000327.1:0-4823 GCA_037440345.1 Prolixibacter sp. | reverse complement strand
AAAATGGCCATCGAGCACCAGATAGGTCAATGGGATAAGCCATGCGATCAGGTGGAGCAAGGCGTCAATCATGGCTTTGATCCGCGTCAGCTCTGGCGTGAGGCTGGTGTGGGCCTTCGGTTAAACAGGAGTAATTACAACTCCTTTTAGAAGATTCGGATTAAGGAGAAACAGACAGGCTATTCTGTCAAATTGAACACAACCCTGGCCCGGATGGTCATTCCGGGCTGGGATGGGAGATCCCTTATTGCTCCATTATTGGAAAATTCGTTGCGCGTGGCATAAAAGACAGGGCCTCCTGAAACCGAAAAAAACACTTTTGAATTTTTAGAAGTCGCATTCAGTGAGGGCCCAACCAGAAGTTTTGCACCGCCTTCAGCCTCCATCGGATCCCAAAAACCTTCCAAGTCCTCTCCAACGGTTTCAAATCCACCGTAAAAATTGCCCTTCAAACGATAGTGGAATCCAAAGCTGGTTATTACATCAATTGCATCCCTGTTAGTACCAAAAGCCTTTTCCAAAAGTAGGTTTCCTCCCGCCTTCCAGCGCGACGCATCATACGAGAGGGTGATTCTGGTCATCAGCGATTTCACATTGCTGTAGTCCCTTGTTGCACCAATCCCTGCACCAAGGCGCAAACCCAGGTTCTTCCGACCACCTATAAAATCGTGCAAAACCTCTGCATGCTGCATACTGGCGACATTGTCTTTCCCTGAGAAACCCAGGGCTGCATTGGCATAAAGTGTAAACTGTTTCCCCAGGTAACCTTTGAGGGCAAAATTCTGACCGATGCCTTCATAACCAAAGGGACCGGTTACCCTTTCACCATAACTGGCCGAATAGTCCATGCTCCATTTGAGATCCTCCCTGGTCAGGGTCGTCACTGAAAAGAGAAAAGGCTCCGGCGTTCTTTTTACGACCAGTAAATCATTCGCTTCGGAGGTTTGCGAAAAGGAAGGGAAGGCGAGCAGAAGGGAAAAAAAGAAAAGAATTGCTTTATTGTACATCATAGCTATTTTGTAATGAGTATAATTTCCTTTCAATTCAGGATTGCTCAAAAATAGCGTTTCTTTTGGTAAAATTTGATGCGGTTACATTTCTGACGGGGTGGCTCAAAGTCACCCCGTCAGCATAGTTATGAGAGCAGTATGTTAGTCGAAAAACTTGTTCTGAATAAGGTTTACAGCCAGAAAACCATAAATACCTGTGACTGCTACCAAAGCCAGATCCACAGTGTGACCCTTCAATTTGGCCTCCCTTCGGCGTAGAATTAAAAAATGTACCGCTACCAATAAGAGGTTCAGGATGATCCAGCCCAAGCCACCCGAAACTTTCCAATAAAAATTGATGTATTTGCTGTTTGGGTCTTCCATCGACAGTTCGCCTGGAAACAGATAACCGAATATTTTACCCTCGGTGCGCTCTGAAAGCAATGGCCAGCTTTCGTGGTAACTATCCACCTTTTTATACTCTTTGTCGAGAATAATTACGTCGGTATGGCCTTCGGCTTCAACAGTCACATTGTAGTTGAAGAGGTCGCCATACAATTTTAGTTCACAATTTTCAGCATTAAACTCTGTGACAGGGAATTTTATCAGCTCATATTCATCCTGTGTCAAAATGTAGATCTCATTTTTTTCCGAGAAGAGGTAAGCATAGTATTTCTTGTCCTTGAAATCCACACAGATGATGTGCTTAAACTTCAATCCAACGGGAAGGTCAATTTTTTTCACAAAAGGCTTGCCTTTGATCATTTTAACATGAAAAAGCTGATTGGATGAATCCACAATCAAGTATCCTTCGTCGCAGGATTTTCTGGTTGTTGCTAATCCCTCAATTTTCGTTGCCGGAAAAGCAAAACCCTTGTGGTACAATGCCGCTGAAAAAAGCTGGCTCTTCTCCTCCAGTATTTTATTGGTTCCTGCATCAATGAACTCAACCCGCCAGGTAATCCTGAAATAATCATTCGGCAACTCCAGACTAGCCCTGCCAGACTGCGATTCAAACATAGGGAGTAGCTTTGGTTTTGGACAATTCATGTCTTCCGGCTTGAACCTTTCAAACGACTTGTTCCGACCGATATCATGCATATCAATTGCCTTGCCATTGACCGTATCTGGCATCAGGCCTGAAACCATCAACTGCTGAAAATACCACATTGGCAACTTCTGCTCAAATTTTTCACGGACATACTTGTTCCCCTTGCTATCTTCATATGTAGCTGGTGTTCCGGAACGGATAATGAAGAAGGCATGGTCGATACAACTGTACAACACAAAAGGTTTTTTGATTGGTTTTTCAAATGCCATCCAATAAAGCATGGGGAGTGTAATTGCCAAGACCAATATGGCTCCCAGTACAAGTATAATTCTGCTAAACTTTTCCATCTTACATTTCCCCCTTTCTGAAACGGTAAGCCGAAAACAAGAGGGCAACACTCATCAGGATTGTTAAAACAAACAATCCCGGAATGGCCGGCCCGTATGCCGCAATCACCGGAGATTTTACATAAATATTCACAAAGAATCCAGCCACCAGTGTGTACAATAACCTATACATCCAGACCGGCTCCAAAACTATCAATGCCACGAAGAAATAGGCGACCAGACCAGCAAGAAACCAGGGAGTGATTGAGACAACGGAATCGAACACCATTTGGGATGGAAAATAGATACTGCTCAATGCTATAAACACTCCCAGCAGCAGCATATAGGAGAGCACCAAACAGACAATGCCAAAGGCATGCATCATCAAAATCACATTGTTCTCTTTCAATGGAAGGTGGAAGGTTAATTTGATCCGTTTGTTGATGGTCTCAGGAAAATACTGAGCCACACCGATGATTAATCCACCCAAAAGCGGGAAGTATTTAAAAAATCCGAAGAACTGCAATCCCATAAACAGGATGTTGTACCAGAAACTGGTTCCTCCCTGGAAGGTAAATCCATGCTGCACTTTGAGGAACAGATAACCGATTCCCACAATTCCCAATATGGTAAAACCAATCAGGAACCACCTGATCTTTAACCACTCCTTGTATACAATTGATTTCCACATAATCTAATATTTTCCAGTTAATCCAATAAATGCATCTTCCAACTCCATCTTTACCTGCTTGAACCCTTTGTGACCAACACCATTGTTTTCAAGGAATTTTTGTACAAACTCTTTTGATTCATAAGTATAGAGTTCAACTTTGTTCTTGACCATTTCGAGGTTTTTCACAAACTTTAGATTTTTGAGGTCCACATGATCATTTTCCAACTCAAAGTCAAATCGTTTGAAGGTGGTCATAAACTCGCTGATGGGACATTGCGCCAACACCCGGTTGTAGTCCATAATCAACACATCATCGATCAGGCGTTCCATGTCCTGAATGATGTGCGAAGTGGTAAAAATGGTCTTGTTTTCCGCCTTGGCATACTCGCGCAGGTAATCTATGAAGAGTCGCCGGTAGCCCGGATCAAGCCCCATCGAAAAGTCATCGAGGATCAAGAGGTCGGGGTTCTGCGCAAGAATAAGTCCCAACGCCACCTGCGAACGCTGACCGCACGACATGGTAGAGATCTTCTGGGTTGGAGTAACTTTTAACTTGGACATCAACTCCCAGTATGGCGCCGGCTTCCAGTTGGGATAAAATCCCGAATAGAATTTTTCGATCTGATGAATGTTCATGAATGCATACTGTATATGTCCTTCAATCAGGAACCCAATCCTCGCTTTTGTGGCAGGAGTCAGGTGTTGGGAATTTTCACCATAAATAAGGCATTCGCCGCTTCGTGGCTGGAGAAAGCCATTTAAAATATTGATCGTTGTTGTTTTTCCTGCGCCATTTTTACCCAGCAAACCGAGGATACTTCCATCCCTGACGTGAATATTCAGGTTTTCGTAGACCATCTTTTTACCGTAGTAATGGGTCAGGTTGTTGCACTCAATCACATTGTTCATGAACTATATTCTAAAGTAGATTAATTTATCCTGTTTTTTGTCTTCAACACCTCGTTAAGATAAGGTCTTGACAGTGTTGTTTTTGTTAGCTCTTTGTCGCAAAAATCGATAATCTCCTGTCTCTTCGAGGAGGAATCAAACCATCCCAGCATCTCGATCGCTACCAGTTTGAGACTCTGATCAGTGACAGTGTCTGTGAAATTGATCAACTTCTCCAAATAGGGATGAGCCGTCTCATTTCTAAAGTTCTTCAGACAGAAATAGCGCTCCTTCTTCGTGGTCTCCTTGTCCAGCAATTCGCTCACATACTCCTGCATGTGCCTGGTATTGTAGGTAATCATCTTGATCAGTTCAGCCCTTGTCGCTACAGGATCGAGAAGATATTCCTTTTGAGGGAGTTGTTTGTCCAATTCGGCTAGCAACCGATCCTGCGGAAAGAGCCCGACAGAACTCTTCAGATCGTATTCTACACGTTTAGACAGATTGTTCCGTAGAAGAGCTTCAACCATGAAAGGGATATGCGACAAATCGCCGGTATTGCCCATGTAAATAGCCGAGAAACGCTGTATCAGTTCATAGGAATCCGATATTCCAAGGTTGACCGCCTCTATAAGATTGGCGTCTCTGCATCGGCTCAGCAACCGGATGGCCTCCGTCCGGGCGGTGAAAAATTTAGATGTTTTGAAATGGTTCAGCAACAAACCTGAGCTGGCATTTCCCACTTTCTCAAAGATCATCCGCAAGGCAAGCGCCTGCATATCGGCATAGGGTGAAGTGAGTTGTTTCTTCCAGAATTCAACATCCTTCTTCTTGGTCACTATCCAGTTGTTGATTTCCAATTTATCATCGGCAGAGGTAAAGGCAAAAGTAGGATC
>JBBIUJ010000326.1:0-4885 GCA_037440345.1 Prolixibacter sp. | reverse complement strand
CATCTTTTGGGAAGTTCCTGATTTCATTCTTGTACTTCCTGTAACAAATTCGGGTCCTACGATGGCTTCAATGGCTATATCTACACTTTTAGCCAGGATGCTTCCGGGGTTATTCACGATGCAGGCGGTCAAAATATTATGCTCACGGGCTTTTTTTACTGCACCAACCACATAGGGCGTGCGGCCGGATGCTGCAATTCCTACAACTGTATCCAATTCGTTGATCTCCAATTTCTCCAACTCCTTCCAACCCATCTCTTCATCATCTTCAGCAGCCTCGACGGCTTTACGGATAGCCCTGTCTCCTCCGGCAATCAATCCAATCACCAGACCATACCCCACACCAAAAGTGGGCGGAATTTCAGAGGCATCCAAAATGCCCAATCTTCCGCTTGTTCCCGCACCCATGTAGAAAAGTCGCCCCCCATTTTTCATCCTGAGAAATACCTGTTCCACCAGTTTCTCAATCTGAGGCATCACAGCGCTGATGGCAGGTAAAACCTTCTTATCCTCTTCGTGCATGTTCTGAAGCAACTCTTTTACAGTCATCAACTCTAAATCGTGGTACAAAGAATCCTTTTCTGTAATGCTTTCATTGTTCATATGAAACAGCTTAAATGTTATTGACCATGTGATATTTTACAAGTCCCTCCATGGGTTCCTGTCTGATGGAGATACAATCTATTTGATACTTAGCGCAAACTTCCAGTACAAATGAACTAAAATGAAAAGCTATTGATCCAACAAAGCCGATTGGGTATGAACTGTAACCGGCAATTTTGGTGACATTACGCTCAAAGAATTCAATAAGGCTAGTCCTGATCAGATTTTGAGCATATTCTGATGTGATTTCCTCAGAGAGAAACGGGACAAAAGAGGCGAGAAAATGATTTGGTTTTTCTGTCTTATAGACTCTTTGTAAAACCTCTTCCCTTGAAGGCTGATATTTTGCGGTAAATTTTTCCCTTAGGGTTTCGGGCATTACCTCTTTAAAAAAATCTCCCAATAATTTCTTGCCTAAAACGGCACCGCTACTCTCGTCCCCCAGGATAAAACCAAGAGGGGATATCCCGGCTACAACCTTCTCACCGTCATAAAGACAGGCGTTGGATCCAGTCCCAATGATACAGGCAATACCCTTAGAAGTCCCAAAAATAGAACGGGCAGCTGCTACCACATCACTGCAAAGTTCAATCCGGGCATCCGGGAACAATTTTTCAAGAGCAAACCTGACAATAGATGCCTTTTCATCATTGATTATGCCTGACCCGTAAAAAAAGATTTTCTCAACCCCTACATCTAAGAAGGAATGTAGTTTGAGAAGTAACTCATCATAAATTGATGTGGTAGTACGAAAAAACGGGTTAATGCCGGAAGTATAAATAGCCCTAATATCCCCTTCCCCTGAGATCAGTCTCCAGGAACATTTTGAGGAACCACTGTCTGCAATAAGTATCACACTTTAAAATTTATATTGTCAATAGATCAATTACCGGTAAAAATCCTCAATTCCCGAAAATTTCACTTAATTTTCATGAATGGAAGCTGATCATAAATTCGTGAAATGCCTCCTTAACAGGTAACCTGTAAATTTTATGAAGAGATAAGCCAGATTTTTAGTTTCCAAAATAAGCGAATTATTCGTTTCCAATTGTAAAGATAAAAAAAATTACAACATATTACAGGTATTATATAACATGTATTACCAATATTGCATTTTTCATTATTTAGGCTATTTTTGATCAATAATTAGCCGGTCACCATCTTTTAATATTATGAGCAATGATTAAATTCTATGGTACATGGATATTGATGATTTGTCTGCTTTCCAATACACTAGGGAAAGATGTAATTCGGATCAATCAGATGGGCTACCTTCCTGAGAGTAAAAAAATTGCCGTATTCATCAGTGACAAGAGCATCGTGCTAAAGAAATTCAGACTGATCGATAACCTCTCTGGCAAAGAGCTCTTCGAAGGAGTTCCGATAGCTGCCGATGGAACCATTTGGGGTCAAAAAAGCGCCTACCGGCTCGACTTTTCTTCTGTCGTACAACCAGGTGGGTACCATCTTGAAGCAGCCGAAGCGATTTCTCCAAATTTTGCCGTCTCAACCGATGTATACAAAGGCTCAGCGGATTATATCCTGACTTATCTCAGACAACAGCGATGTGGCTTCAACCCGTTCCTAAATGATTCCTGTCATACCGCTGACGGTATCATAATTGACCATCCTGAAAAATCGGGCAAATGGATAGATGTCACAGGAGGTTGGCATGATGCATCAGATTATCTGCAATATACGCTCACATCCGCCAATGCCGTTTACCAGATGCTATTCGCCTATCGTGAAAACCCATCTGTTTATCATGACAATTTTATGGCCAATGGATTACCCGGTTCGAACGGCATTCCCGATATCCTTGATGAGGCACGCTGGGGATTGAATTGGCTATTGAAAATGAATCCCGGCAAAGGGGAAATGTATTATCAAATCGCCGACGACAGAGACCACAGGGGGTACAGACTACCTACGCTGGATACCGTCTCCTACGGTTTAGGAAAAAAATTCAGGCCTGTCTATTTCGCTACCGGAAAGCCACAGGGGAGCGGGAAACACCAAAACAGAACCACAGGAGTTGCCTCAGTAGCGGCAAAATTCAGTTCATCATTTGCCTTGGGAAGTGAAATTTACGGCAGTTTTGATCCGGCACTTTCAGCAAGGCTGAAGACAAAAGCAAGAGAGGCCTGGGAGTTTGCCATCTCCGATCCGGGAGTCTGCCAGACGGCCTGTGTGGTATCCCCATATTTTTACGAAGAGGAGAATTATGCAGATGACCTGGAACTTGCTGCGATATCCCTCTCCAAAATTTCAAATTCTGCAGAAGATCGTAATGCTGCAGCCAAGTGGGGAGAAATAGAACAGGTTACTCCCTGGATGGAACTTCACCGTGCCCGGCATTATCAATACTACCCATTTGTCAATCTTGGACATACATTTTTAGCACAATCTCCAGACAGCCTGACTTCCAAAAAATTTGCAGGATATATGAAGCAGGGGTTAATGTCACTTCATAACTTCTCTTCAGGAGATCCATTCCCGATAGGTATACCATTTATTTGGTGTTCCAATAACCTGGTGGTTGCTGCTGTCACACAGGCCCGGCTCTATCGAAAGATTACGGGAGACCGCCAGTTCGAGGAGCTTGAAGCCGCTTTAACAGACTGGCTCTTTGGGTGTAACCCTTGGGGAACATCGATGATCTGCGGTTTGCCGTTAACTGGCGATTATCCCGTCGATCCGCATTCCTCTATTAGCTACTTGATGAAACAGCCGACATGGGGAGGACTCGTAGATGGACCTGTTTACAAACAAATTTTCAATTCATTGCTAGGAATAACCCTTCATCGGAGTGACAGTTACGCAGCATTTCAGGGAGGAAAGGCGGTTTACCACGATGATAATGGCGATTACTCGACCAATGAACCAACTATGGATGGCACAGCCAGTCTCAGTTATCTGCTCTCTTCACTGGAAGCTTTCAAGCTGGAGAAAACTAAAATTGGCGGAAAAGAGGATAAGCATGGAGCAATTGTAAGAATGAATCAGTCAGAAAAGAAAATATACCTGATTTTCTCAGCGCATGAATTCGGGGAGGGTGGTCCTGCAATTGAAAAATCCCTGAAGAAGTTCGGTTCCAAAGGCTCTTTCTTTTTTACCGGGGATTTTTACAGAAACAGGAATAACTCAGGATTGATCCGGCAACTAGTTGCAGACGGCCATTACCTGGGCGCCCATTCTGACCGGCATTTGTTATATACCGATTGGGCCAAAAGGGATTCAACGCTGGTAACTAGGAAAATTTTCGAGAAAGATTTGGTGTCCAATTACAAAGAAATCACTGGCTTTGGGATCAATGTGCAACAGTCCAGATTTTTTCTTCCACCATACGAGTGGTACAACCAGGAGGTAGTATCCTGGGCAAAACAAATGGGGCTGACAACCATCAACTTCACCCCGGGTATCAGAACCAATGCGGATTATACCACTCCTGATATGCCCAATTACCGGAGTTCAGAACAATTGATGAATGATTTGAAACTGTTTGAATCCAAAGATCCAAACGGATTGAACGGCTCATTCATCCTTATTCATTTAGGTACAGCGCCTCAACGAACGGATAAATTTTACCTTCAACTGGATGATTTGCAAAAATATTTTTCGGAAAAGGGATACCAATTCTGCAGCCTGACAAATGCCAACCCTTGAGAATCGCACGAAATTCCAACGGATTTTAACTAATTTTATCCTATGACCGGCAAATTAAAAAATATTGTTTTTGTAATCGCAATGCTTGTTCTCGTGACGGGATGCGCGACACCACAAAAAAACAAAAGCGTCGCTGATGCTGTCAAACTTCTGGCTAATGGTCAACTGACGCAGGCTACCGCGATGGCAAACGATCTCTTAAAAACGCAACAACTCACAGGCAGAGAGAAGAATACGCTTGATTCGGTTCTCGATCTGAGCGCTCGGATCCGAAGGGATTTTAAATTATCGGAACATGATGTCCTACTGAAAATATCAAAATACAATCCACTGATAGACAGCACTGAACTAAAACGACTGGAGAAAGAAGGAAAAATGGATTTTCTCATATTGGATGGCAAAAGGACCTATTTCTCTTCCTGTGTGGCTAACTTGTTTCGTCTGGATACCGTATATGCTCGATTACGGGCAAACCAAGAAGGATCATCAGTTGATTCCTTCACCATATTCAAATTGAAACATACTTCATCCATACTGGCCAAATCAAATCATTCCGGCGAACCGGTCAATCCCGTAAAGATGAAGCTTTCATATACCATTCGGGTCGACGCTGACG
>JBBIUJ010000325.1:0-4886 GCA_037440345.1 Prolixibacter sp. | reverse complement strand
TGATCATTGAACTCATCAACAATGTGGCCAAAAAATATGATGGACAGTCAGTTTTTGCCGGCGTTGGGGAGAGGACCCGCGAAGGAAACGACCTTTTGAGGGAGATGATCGAGTCTGATGTCATCACTTATGGTGAGGCGTTTAAAGAAGACATGGCGAACGGTGGCTGGGATTTGTCGCTGGTTGATAAGAAAGAACTCGCCAAATCGAAGGCTACATTGGTTTTTGGCCAGATGAACGAACCACCGGGCGCTCGTGCCAGGGTTGCCCTATCAGGATTGAGTGTCGCCGAATATTTCAGGGATGGTGATAAAAAAGGCAAAGGAAATGATATTCTCTTCTTTGTTGACAACATTTTCCGTTTTACACAGGCCGGATCAGAGGTTTCAGCGCTTTTGGGACGGATGCCATCGGCAGTAGGTTACCAACCTACACTGGCAACAGAAATGGGCTTGATGCAGGAGCGGATTACTTCAACCAAATATGGATCAATTACTTCTGTGCAAGCCGTGTACGTGCCTGCGGATGACTTGACTGACCCTGCCCCGGCAACAACTTTCTCACACCTCGACGCTACCACGGTTTTGAACAGGAAAGTATCCGAGATGGGCATTTATCCCGCAGTTGATCCTTTGGCTTCAACTTCACGAATCCTGTCACCCGTCGTTATTGGAGACTTGCATTACAATACTGCATTGAGAGTCAAAGAATTACTTCAGAGATACAAAGAGTTGCAGGATATTATAGCCATTTTAGGAATGGATGAATTGTCCGAATCTGATAAACTGATCGTTCACAGGGCGAGAAGGGTACAGCGGTTCCTTTCCCAGCCGTTCCATGTTGCAGAAGCTTTTACCGGAATGAAAGGCGTTTGGGTCTCCATTGAAGATACCATCAAAGGATTTAATTCCATCATGGATGGCGCTGTAGACCAATATCCCGAAACTGCCTTCAACATGGTGGGAACCATTGAAGATGCCATTGAAAAAGGGGAGAGGCTCCTGGCCCAATCCAAATAATTTCTTTGTTCTATTTCATAATAGTTGATCTATGTATTTGGAAATCATTACGCCGGAAAAAAAACTCTTTTCAGGTGAAACAGAGCTGGTTAAACTCCCTGGAATTTTAGGTTCCTTTGAAGTATTGATGAACCATGCTCCGGCTATCTCTACACTCGCAAAAGGAGAAATCAAAGTAAGGGTGCCAAATGGGAATGTCATTTCTTTTGAAATTACCGGGGGTGTAGTTGAAATCCAGAACAACAATATTATCGTATTGGTTGATTCGTCAAAGTTGGATTGATGAATCAATTGCCGGCTTACCGTCTCTAATTCAGTAATTAGATTTAGATAGCGGTTGTATAAATTAGTTAATATTTTTAGAAATGGGAAAAGTATTGCTTATTGGCGCCGGAGGCGTAGGTACAGTTGTAGCCCACAAAATGGCCGAGCTGCCTGATGTTTTTTCAGAAATTTTGCTTGCAAGCAGAACCAAAGAAAAATGTGATGCCATTGCTGCCAGAATTGGCAGCAGCAACCTGAAAACTGCACGGGTAAATGCCGACAGTGTACCTGAACTTGTTCAGCTAATCAGGTCATTTAAACCTGATTTGGTAGTCAATGTTGCCTTGCCTTACCAGGATCTGACCATCATGGATGCTTGTCTTGAAACGGGTGTTTCCTATCTTGATACCGCCAACTACGAGCCACTGGATGAGGCCAAATTTGAATACAAATGGCAGTGGGCCTACCGGGAAAGATTTGAGAAGGCCGGACTGACTGCTATTCTTGGTTGTGGTTTCGATCCGGGAGTCTCGGGCATTTATACCGCCTATGCAGCCAAACATCATTTCGATGAAATTCAGTATCTTGACATTGTCGACTGTAATGCAGGCAACCATGGGAAAGCCTTCGCAACGAATTTCAATCCTGAGATCAATATCAGGGAGGTAACCCAAAAGGGGAAGTATTGGGAAAATGGCCAATGGGTCATGACTGAACCACATGAAATACACCAACCGCTTACATATCCACGAATTGGCGAGAAAGAGTCCTATTTAATTTTTCACGAAGAGCTTGAGTCATTGGTAATCAACTTTCCAACTATTCGCAGGGCACGTTTCTGGATGACTTTTGGGCAGGAATATTTGACCCATTTGAGGGTTATTCAGAATATTGGAATGGCTGGTATACAGCCAATTAATTATGAAGGAAAGGAGATTGTTCCCATTCAGTTTCTGAAAGCTGTTCTGCCTAAACCTGAAGAATTGGGTGTCAATTATACCGGTGAAACCTCTATCGGATGCAGAATCAAAGGTATCAGGGACGGAAAAGAGAAGACCTACTATGTATACAATAACTGTTCGCATGAAGCAGCCTATGCAGAGACCGGAACCCAGGCAATCAGTTATACGACCGGTGTTCCTGCCATGATTGGCGCCATGATGTTCCTCCAGGGAAAATGGAAAAAGCCAGGAGTTTACAATGTGGAAGAGTTCGATCCCGACCCTTTTATGAAGGAGCTGAATATTCATGGACTGCCATGGTATGAGTTAATTGATGTTGATTTGGAATTGGATTAATGTCTTCATAAATATGATAAGCCCGGAATTGAATTCCGGGCTTTTTTTTTCATAATTTTTCACATCAAATATTCAGTTTGATAGATTAAAATAATCGTTTGATAATTATAAACATGTATTTGAATTATATCCTATCAACCTAAATAATTTATAATTAACATATTAATTTATTGTATAATATTAGTTTGCTGTACTTTATGTTTGCTCTTATTTAGAATGAATAGGTTAATATGCCATACAATATGTAAATTTAATTTGGAATTCTCGATTCATTTGATAACTTTGATATACTGTTTGATAAGCGATATTGTTTCTTTAATCATTGAAACTTAAATTTCTGCCATGACAACGATTCAATTCCAAAATTCATTGACGGGTCTGGAGAACAAAATGTTCTATTTCGCTTTAAGCTTAACCAGTAACTCAGACAAAGCGCACGACCTGGTGCAGGAAACCTTTTTAAGAGCGCTTACCTACCAGAGTAAATTTTCATCTGATACCAACTTGATGGCATGGGTATATACCATTATGAAAAACACCTTCATCAACGAGTACAGACGAAATATAAAGGCCAAAACGACCCTTGAGAGTCAATCGAACAGATTGCACATCTCTTTCTCCAAAGATGACTTCTATCCATCAGTAGATTCCATTCACGCGGAAAAGGAAATTTACAAGAAAATAGCACTATTGGAAGAGGAGTTCAGGGAGCCGTTCCAATTATTCTTAAATGGCTACAAATACAAGGAAATAGCAGAAAAACTGGATCTTCCCCTGGGAACAGTGAAGAGCAGGATTTTCTTCACAAGAAAAAAATTAAGCCGGTGTTTAAGTGAATATGCAAACTAGGTTTTAGTAAAGCGTTTTTGAATGACAGCTTCCTGAGAGTTTTGGGAAGCTGTCTCTTTTATACTCATCGCCTTAATGTCCTTACGCCGAAAATTGGACCGGCCCGATGACCATCATGGGGGATTAATTTAATGGTTATCTTATCCTTATCGAAAGTAAGGGTTTCAGGAAGATCGTAAGTCTTCATAAAAAACTCGCCAGGATGCGCATTTGAGATATTCTCGGTCGCTATTTGTTTACCGTTGGCAAAAATATCGAAGGTGCGTGAACCAGGGAAACCGCCCCAGTACTCAATAGCGAGCGCCATTGGCTGTCCTTTGTAAACGGTCATGTCGAACGAAAGCCAACCACCACGATCGGCTTCGCGGTATTTGCGATGCTTCAGTTCATTGATCCAGCTTTTTTCTTCCTTGAAGCCGTGATCACGTTCCGGCTGCATTTCACCAGGTTGGAAAAAGTCGATGGTCATGCGGTCCATTTTCTTCTTCGCTTCCTCTTTCGCTTTGTAATCTGCCTGATACTTAATCCATTCCTGATCGTTAAAAACATCAAAATAGACCGAATAGCGGCGTTCATGCGTTTGAAAGAACGGATTGAAAACAATGTCCCGGGGGCGACCAACCTGCTTGGTTTTAAATGTATTGGGCTTCCCTTCGACCGATACCAGCCAGGTTACAGGGGCCTTGTCTTTGGCCATCAATACCGGAACATACATGGCTTCGGTAGCAGCGGGATCTTTTTCAGGACCCAAATCGCCAGCCAACACCAGCGGTCCGTACATGACAGCCACGCGATATTTGTCGTCGGGCATGGTTTCCAGGCGCAATGAGAATGGTAGTTTGATTTCCACCTTGTCGCCTGATTTCCATTTTTTGGTTACCGGTACAAAACTTCCTGGCTTGCCTATTACTGATTGGGATTTTCCGTTCACTTTGATCTCAATACCGTTTTCTGCCCAGTATGGATAACGAATGTTCAGTGTTAGTTGAACAGGTTTGTCGCATGTCATTTCTAAAATACTTCCTTGTTCCTCCGGAAATTTGGTCAGCTGGGTAACTTTCAACCCTTTTTCTTTCCAGGTTAGTTCCGAAGCGATGTATTGGAAAATGTACAATGCGTCGTTGTTGTGATAATAAATGTTCTTGCCGTATTTCGAATGGTTTTCCATGCCGGTTCCGATGCAGCAGGTAAACCAATCAGGATCCTGGTATTCCTTGCATCCGCCCATTTCGAGCGAAAGGTTGTAGATCACCCGCCCATCTTTGGGGTTTTGTGATGAAAGAATGTGGTTAAACAATGCCCGTTCATAGAAATCGGCAACCTCCGGTTTGGCTTCCCACTCAAACAGGTGTTCCGACAGTTTCAGCATGTTGTACACATTGCAGGTTTCGGTAGTCCCATCGCTCAAACGGTTCCTGAGTGTATCAGCTGGGCCAAAATATTCGTGGTCGCAATG
>JBBIUJ010000324.1:0-4887 GCA_037440345.1 Prolixibacter sp. | reverse complement strand
TACCCTACTGGGATTTTGATGCCCCAAAAACTGTGCAAACGCCAAGAGATGCCTCAGCAGCCGCTGTAACAGCATCAGCATTGTACGAACTGGCCCAGTTCACCCCCTCCAAAAAAGGGTTTTACATCCTGACTGCCGAAACCATACTGAAAAACCTGGGAAAGGATTATTTATCTAAACCGGGTTCCAACAAAGGATTCCTGCTGGATCATTCCACAGGATCTGTTCCGCAAAATTCGGAGGTTAATGTCCCGATCAGCTATGCCGATTACTATTATCTGGAAGCGCTAGTCAGACAAAAGAATTATAAAACTAATTTTTAAGACATGTTGTATCAATTTGAAATGCAAATACTAAGTGATTACGGATAATGATTGACAATCAAATGAGATCCGCTACTGTGTTAAATTAAACTAAATGCGACCTAATGTGTAACGCAAATCAATTAAATGGATAAGTATGAAAAATGATGCTTCGCAAAAATTTTTCCTAAAGAATCATTATCGGTTCTTGGCAACCTTTTTTATAGTTGGGATACTAATAATCTCTCAGCTAAGTGCTTTTGCACAAAAAAGAACTATTACAGGTACAATTATCGGGGAAGATAAACTCTCAATCCCTGGTGCATCCATTGTTGTGAAAGGGACAACAGTTGGAACAGTTACAAACTTCGATGGGAAATTTACCCTTGATATTCCTGTCACAGCAAAAACCCTCGTCATCACATTTGTGGGACTAGCTCCCCAGGAGATACCGGTCGGCACCGGCAATGTTTACAATGTGATGCTCGCTGAGAACAAGATTAAAATTGATGAGGTTGTGGTGGTAGGTTATGGCGCCCAGAAAAAAGAGAGCGTTGTAGGCGCCATCGCCCAGATGTCGAATGAGAAACTGAAACGAACAGGAAATGTAACTGACCTCAGGCAGGCACTGGAAGGTCAGATTCCCGGAGTTGTCGCGCTCACAACATCGGGAGAACCAGGAGGAATTTTAACAGGCGAAAGTGCTACCAACATCTTCATTCGGGGACAAAACACCTGGAATGGCGGTCAGCCTTTGGTGTTGGTCGATGGTGTTGAAAGAAGTATGAACAACATTGATGTCAACGAAGTAGCCAGTATGTCAGTATTGAAAGATGCATCAGCAACAGCTGTATTTGGGGTAAAAGGTGCAAATGGCGTTATTCTCATAACTACCAAACGCGGTACTGAAGGCAAGACCACCCTGAATTTCAATTACAATACGACCGGTTCCATGCTTTCGAAACAGCCGTCAAAGCTTGACTCATATGCCGCGATGATGGCAAAAGATGAAATCATCGAGCGAGAAGGGGTACTGAATCAACCTTCATGGAACGCCTATGTGCCATATGAAATAATACAACGGTACAGATTACCGCAGACTGCTGAATATGCCCAGATTTATCCGAATGTTGACTGGCAGGATGCCATGTTCAAGAAAATGGGGTTTGCCCACAGAATGACCCTGAGTGCACAGGGTGGAAGTAAAGCCATTCAATATTTTGGTTCGCTGGCCTATCTGCATGAAGGAGATATGTTCAAGAATTACAACAACGCAAAGGGTTACAAGCCTAATTACGATTATGACCGTTTCAACTTCAGGAGCAATATTGACATCAAACTGACCAAGACTACCAAATTCAAACTGAATTTATCGGGTTATTACAGCCAGAAAAATACCAATTACAACAACTATGGCAGTACCAGCAGGGCCGATGCATGGATGTGGAAGGCCACTTACGGTCTGGCCCCTAACCTCTATTTGCCTATGTACAGCGATGGAAGGTGGGGTGCAAACCAGGAGGGCGGAAACAACACGGTTAACCCTCTTGCCATTGTATACAACATAGGTATCAGACAGACCAGAACCACCCAGTTGAACTCCGATTTCACCCTGGAACAAGATCTCGGCTTTATTACCAAAGGACTAAATGCCAAAGGCTCCCTGTTCTTTGACAACAGCATCAGATCTGAGGGTGGTATTTGGGATGTTAACAACCATGGCCGTCCAGGAGAACCTGCCACCAATATTCTGTACAAACAGATCTATCCGATGAAATATAAAGGGCCGACCCAAGATCCCAGTGAATATACAGTATTGCTACCAGTTAGCGATGAGGAGTATGGCTGGGTGCTCCGACCATGGTCCATCTATAATGAAGCAATCGTCGATGGAGCTAACTGGACAGCAGGAATTCCGGTCGACCGTCGGTTGATGTATCAGGCACAATTGAATTATGCCAGAAAATTTGACAAACACAGTGTTTCTGCCATGGGATTGTTTAAAAGGGAGGAATTTGCTTCGGGCAGTATGTTTAAAAACTATCGTGAAGACTGGATATTCCGCGCAACCTATGATTTCAATGCAAAATATCTTTTTGAAATGAACGGAGCCTACAACGGATCTGAACAGTTTGGTCCGGGTTACCGATTCGCATTTTTCCCGTCTGTTGCTCTTGGATGGAATATTTCCAACGAAAAATTCTTTAAAATCAAATGGATCGACAAATTAAAGCTAAGATACAGTATGGGGAAAGTCGGAGACGACAAAGTAAGTGGAAGCCGTTGGTTGTATGACTCACAATATGCCTATTCGGGCAGGGCAGGCTTAAATGAGATCACCAACGGTACCAGTCCATATGTCATGTATCGTGAATCTGTTGTAGGAAATCCTGATATTCAGTGGGAGACCGCTATTAAAAATAATGCAGGATTGGAATTATCCATCTTCAAGAATCTTATTACCTTGAATTTAGACTATTATACAGAAGACCGGACAGGCATTTTGCTGGCCGGAAATCAACGGAATGTTCCGGCGTTTTTTGGTGCAACTCCTCCAAGTGCGAACCTTGGGCAGGTAAAATCAAAGGGATATGAAATTGAACTTGGTTTTAATAAAAAGCTTACTGACAACTTCAGTATGTGGTCAAATCTCTCCATTTCCCACAACGAAAACACAATCATCGAAAGGGACGATCCACCACTTCAGTACAATTATCTGAAAGCAAAAGGATTTCCTATCGGACAGCAAAAAAGGCTGTTAAAGACCAAATTCTACAACAACTGGGATGAAGTTTATGCCAGTGTACCTACTGAATCAGCAGATTTGCAAAAGCTTCCCGGTTATTACGATTTGATAGATTTTAATGCCGATGGGATTATCAAGAGCAGCGATGATACCCCTCCTGTAGGATATTCCGAGATTCCGCAAAACACGGCAAGTTTGACCGTTGGAAGCAATTACAAAGGCTTTAGCTTTATGATACAGCTTTATGGTGTAAACAATGCTAACCGTTATGTCGGTTTCGATAACTATGCAAGCGATACGGATATTCTGTTCGCCCATGTGGCTGATTATTGGTCGAAAGACAATCAGAATGCCAGTTCATTCTTACCAAGATGGAAAACCCAGGCCGAAAACATTGGCGACTACTACCTCTACGACGCCTCCTATCTTCGACTCAAAACTGTAGAAGTTGCCTATTCGTTCAACGATGTTTCCTGGGTGAAGAAAGCAGGTTTCTCCAATTTAAAGCTTTCTCTGAATGGAAGCAACCTATTCTTCTGGTCTGCCTTACCTGACGACAGGGAGCTGACTTACACTGGTGGAAGCGCCACTGAAGGGGCCTATCCGACGGTTAAGAGGATTATGTTTGGACTAGAATTAACATTTTAAGACGTAAGAAAATGAAAAAGACAAAATACTATTTACAGGCCGTTATCATTTTCCTGAGTTTAATGCTGGGTTCAACCTCGTGTGAAAAATACCTCGACAAAGCGCCGGAAGCCAGCATTTCGGATAAAGATGTTTTCGGAAATTTTACAAGCTTTCAAGGCTTTGTAGAAGAGATGTACAACTGCATAGTCGACCCCGACAAGGCCGGAGCGTGGAACAAATATTTGTTCGCCGACGAGACCCTCAACAATTACATGTACAATTTTGATTTGGGGAATTATTGGGGCAATGAGACTTACTTTTTTGGTGTAACTCCCACTACATCAACTTTGTCAAGTAATACTGCAAGGGACAGGAGAATTTGGGAGTATGCCTGGTATGGCATCCGAAAAGCCAACATGGCTTTAGCTAAAATAGATGAAAAGGGTTTGTTCGAAGGAACCGATGAAGAGAAGAACCACATCAAAGGACAGGCCCTGTTTTTCAGGGGATGGTTCTATTTCGAAATATGCCGTTACTGGGGTGGGATGCCATACATTACAAAAGTGCTGGATCCTACAGAGAATATGGTCTCTGCTGAATTCAACCGCCTTAATTTCCAGGAAACTGCAAAAAAGATGGCGCTCGACTTCAGGGCCGCTGCCGATCTTCTTCCCAACCATTGGGATTTGTCGGCCCCGGGACAGAAAACACTTCTGAACAACCGCGACAGGATCAACAAATTCCACGCGTTGGGATATCTCGGGAAAGCCTTGCTCTATGCTGCATCCCCCATGATGAACGAAGAGGCCAAAGGAGGCAACACCTACAATGCCGCGCTTGCAGGCCAGGCTGCCAAAGCCTTTGGCGAACTGCTTACCCTGGCGGATCAGACTGGGATTTATAAATTGCAATCCTGGGCAACCAGGAGTGATAATTTCACCAAACTGAACAACCTGAGACCAGGTGGAACCGAGGTGATCATGTCGCCAACCATATACGACCGCACCCGTGTCAGAAACTCAACTTTGGGGGCCATCTGCCCATCTTCCATGGGATTGAACAGTGGCTCGAATGCCGATGTTCCCGCCCATAACTTTACCAAAAATTATGGGATGGCCAATGGCTTACCGATTACGGATCCCGCTTCCGGGTACAATCCCAATGATCCATGGACCGGCCGTTAACCCCGTTTTTACAAGGACATCGCCA
>JBBIUJ010000323.1:0-4889 GCA_037440345.1 Prolixibacter sp. | reverse complement strand
ACGTTTGTATTAATCGTTCATACCTGACCGATTTGTTCAAATATGAACGGATGCTTCAAGAAATTGAAATAAAATTAATAACCAAATTCTAGCCCAAATAGTATTTTTCATTCTCAATTTTTTTTTTGGCGTTAGATTAGTAGTAGAATTGTGTGTTGGTGATCAGTAACAGGTCAGGTATTTTCATAGTTTCCCTGCCTGTTGCTGACACCGTTTTAAATTAGGGTAATCGCAAACTAAACTCTCATGTTTATCACTTTCCCACTCCCCGTCAGCGGCCTTACGATCGCCATCGCAAGCGTTGCGTGCAGCGCCGTGCAGGCCAGGCAGCCTGCTGATAAACCGGTAAGACCGAACATCTTGTTCATTGCAGTAGATGACCTGAAACCCTCCATCGCCGTTTATGGGGACAAATATGCCAAAACTCCCGGCATGGACCGATTGGCAAGGGAGGGAATCGTATTCCAGAACAGTTATTGCCAGCAGGCAATCTGCGCCGCAACCCGTGCAAGCCTGTTGACCGGCATGCGCCCCGACAAGACCAGGGTTTGGGACCTTCAAACCGATGTAAGGCAGGTAAACCCGAATGTTGTATCCCTGCCACAATATTTCAAATCGATGGGGTATGAAACTGCCGGAATGGGGAAGATCTTTCACATGGAAAGCGCCGGACCCGGGCATGATGCGCCTTCCTGGAGTATCCCCTACCGGGATCCCAAATGTCCAACATATTTCCTTTCGAACGAAGTGAACGCCCGTGGCAAAGGAAAAGCAACCGAATGTGCCAATGTACCGGATAACACCTACCACGACGGCAAAATGACCGGAATGGCCATTCAATTGATGGATAGCCTAAGTCTTGGCGACAAACCGTTCTTTCTGGCTGTTGGTTTTTTGAAACCACATCTTCCTTTCGTCTCGCCCAAGAAATATTGGGACCTGTACAAAAGGAGTGAATTTGAAATTGCCCCCTTTCAGAAAAAAGCGAAAAACAGTCCGGATATAGCCTACCATGTTTCGGGTGAATTAAAAAGTTATACAGATATTCCGCAATTTGACAGCTATTCGGAAAAAGAACTCGATCATCTCTCTCCTGATAAACAGAAAGAGCTGATTCATGGCTATTATGCAGCGATTTCCTACACTGATGCGCAGATTTTACAGCTACTAAACGAACTCGACCGGCTGGATATCCGAAAAAATACAATCGTTGTATTGTGGGGTGACCATGGCTGGCACCTTGGGGACCATGGACTGTGGAACAAACATACCAACTTTGAACAGGCTACCCACACACTTATGATGATGAGCATTCCTGGTAAGAAAGCAGGGATAAAACCGGTTGCTACCTGCGAGTTTGTGGATATTTTCCCAACACTTTGCGCTTTGACAAATGTACCTGTTCCAAAGTACCTCGACGGATTAAGTCTGGTGCCGGCGATTGACAACCCTAACAATGAAATTAAAGATTACGCCCTGAGTCAGTATCCCCGAGGAAAGGATAACATGGGCTATTCGATCCGCACAAAAAGATTCCGGTACACTGAATGGCTCTCCAACGGATACCGAACCAATATTCCTTACGACTCCAAATTTGTAGTTGCGCGGGAAATGTACGACTATGAAAAAGATCCATTTGAAACGGAGAACATCCTTGGCAAACCAGACTACATAAAGGATCAGCAAAAAATGGAACTTCTTTTCAAGGATTGTATCGCAAGAGAATACAAAGGATGCACAGAATATTCTAAATTAGCAGATTACAGGGCACCTGTAAACACCGGTGAGAAAAAAGCTAAGGCCAAAGAGAAAAAACCAATTAGAATGGCGACCAAATGAAGATATTGTGCCTCTCCTTGTTGATAATAACATGTTCGATCTCTTCAGGGTGGACTGGTCACGCAATTGTTCCCAAAACAGTGGTGACTATCAAGGAAAGAGATTTCTATATCAATGGCAAAATAACCCTGAAAGGAAGAAAAATTGAGAATATTCCCATCGAAGGATTGCTCCCCAATTCCCGAATGGTACAGGGAATTTTCGATGATCTGAATCCCGAAACCCGCCAATTGTGGAAATATCCGGATACCGGGATTTGGGATCCCAACAGGAATACCAATGAATTTGTTGCGGCCATGCCGGAATGGCGAAAACATGGTTTGCTTGCTTTCACCCTTAACATTCAGGGTGGCAGTCCAACCGGTTATGGAAACAAAGGCTGGATCAACCCGGGCTTTTTCAAGGATGGGAAAATCATGCCAGATTATTTTAACAGACTGGAACGCATCCTAAATAAAGCCGATGAACTCGGAATGGTTGTGATTCTTGGAATCTTCTATTTCGGGCAGGATGAATATCTCGAGAATGAAGCTGCGGTCATTCATGGAGTCAACAATACCGTCGACTGGCTATTCCAAAAAGGATACAAAAATGTGCTGATCGAAATAGACAACGAGTGCAATGTCAACGGCTATGACCACGAAATTCTGAAACCCAACCGGGTAAGTGAACTGATCGAATTGGTGAAGAACAAAAAAAACCCGAAAACAGGCTATAGGTTTTATGTATCAACCAGTTACGGAGGCAAGCATATTCCTCATCCGAACGTGGTGAAAACTGCCGACTTCATCCTCTTGCACGGAAACGGTGCAGAACAGCCGGAAATCATCACAAAAATGGTGGAGGAGACAAAGAAAGTAGAAGGATACCATCGCATGCCAATCATTTTCAACGAAGACGACCATTACAATTTCGACCAGCCTGTTAACAACATGCTCAATGCTTTCAGATCAGGCGCTTCATGGGGCTTTTTCGATTTCAGGAAAAGAGGCGAAACACTCAAGTCTGGTGACGAGACCTTTCAGGAAGGGTACCAGAGTATTCCTGTCGACTGGGGAATCAATTCGCAGCGGAAGAAAGATTTTTTCAAAATGCTTTCAAAAATATCCCAAAACAAACAGTAAAACAGCTAATTAGAATGATTATAAATACAAAAAACCTTCTCTTTACGGGCTTAATGCTCCTGATGACCGGTTCCACCGGTTTTTTGTTTGCGCAAAAAGTAACTGTCAATTCCCTGAGCGCCTTAAGTGATGAGATTAGCAAAGCAAAGCCCGGAATAACAATAGTAGTTGAGGATGGGGTCTATGTAACGGAAACACCTATCCAGATTGAGAAACAGGGCACTTTGGACCAACCAATTTTGATAAAAGCGACGACAGTTGGCGGCGTTGAAATCAAGGGAACAGGCGGATTTGTTATTGGAAGCTCTTCCCAATACATTCAAATCTCAGGATTCAAATTCACCCACGAAGCCGGAAAAACAAAGATACTTGCAGGAGCTGGTTTCTGCCGGATTACTCGCAATGTTTTCGAATGTACCGGAAAAGGAGCCTATCTTACTGTATCCGGAAATGACAACCAGGTAGATCACAACACTTTCCAAAATAAATTCACGGAAGGTCAGATGATATCCGTGCAGGGTCCGGGTAGCAGTGAGATGGCCCAACGAACCTGGATCCACCACAACTATTTCTTCAACTTCAAGGAGACCGCCAACAATTGCGGATCCATACAGGTAGGGTTGAGCGGAAGAAGCCTCTCCCCTTCACATACCCTTGTCGAATACAACCTCTTCAGCCAGACCAGGGGAGAGAACGAGAATATCTGCAACAAATCATGCGACAATATTTACCGTTACAACACATTCGGAGAGGGTGTCAGTGAGCTGTCACTGCGACATGGTAACCGCTGTCAGGTATATGGAAACTATTTTATCGGGTCGGAAGGCATCCGGTTCTATGGTCATAACCACAAGATTTTCAGCAACTATTTCGAAAAGTGCAATCCTGCCATCAACATTGGAAACGGCGATGGAATTGTGCCCAAAGACAAACTTACCTCTCACGACCGTCCGGATACGGTATTTATCGGCTTCAACACCTTGTACAACAACACCAGAAATGTGATCATGCAGGGAAGAAAAAACGGCTTGGGGGCTACCTGCATCGTAGTTGCTAACAACATCATCCAGGGTGGTAATGTTGCGGCACAGATTGACGGAGAGATCGTTCATCCTACCTGGGAGGGAAATATAATCTGGAAAACCGAAGGCCCTGGCTCATTTCCGGACGGCGGTTATACGGAAGCCGATCCCAAATTGATACCGGGAGACCGGGAGGCAGCCCATCTCCGGAGCAAGAGTCCGGCTATTGGAGCATCAATAGTCTCCTATCCTTTTGTTGCTGTTGACATTGATGGTCAGACCCGTAATTCGAAACTTGATATCGGTGCAGATCAATCGCAGAAAGGTAAAATTTTAAACCATATTCTCACGGTAGAAGAGGTAGGTCCAAATGCAAAATAGAAAGTTGAGAGTTGAGAGTTGAAAGTGGAGAGTTGAGAGTTGAGAATTGAAAGTTGAAAATTGAGAGTGGAGAGTTGAATGCAGGGAAATATGACAGGGCTACCCCTACGCATGGTTAAGCCGCGTAGTGGCGAAATCTTGGTAGCCAGGGGTGGAGTCCCGCAGGTGCGGGAGAACCCCTGGAAAAGAATGAACATCAAAACCGTCCGCGAATAAATGTCTAAAAATGAGATGACGTTAGGATCGGACGGAATGAAAAAATAAAGAAAAAAGTGGAATGCTGAAAGTGTCAGTGAGGTGAATCCAGCATGGAACATTTGAGGAAATCTGCCGGCATCTTTGTCCTTTCACAAAAAACAAACAAACAATTAAACATTACCCTATGAGAAAAAATTTATTACTCTTGCTAATATCCATGATATGCCTCCAGTTCACTTTTAGTCAGGAGAGCAAAGAAAGCCGCGACAAACGGATGCAGTGGTGGCGCGAAGCACGATTTGGTATGTTTATCCACTGGGGGCCC
>JBBIUJ010000322.1:0-4891 GCA_037440345.1 Prolixibacter sp. | reverse complement strand
TATGGGCTTCTCCAAGGCTTGAATGGTTTTTTGATTCCCAAGAGCCTCCTCAATTCGACGCACTCCCTGCACCAATTGATAAAGTTCAAATGGTTCGATCGACACACTTTGATCCGGCCCGGGCTGTCTTCTGTCAAGGATTAAATGTTTTTCAATTAATTTCGCGCCCACGGCAACCGCGCCAAAACAGGTATAAATATCGGGAGTGTGATCTGAATGGCCGACAACCAATCCAAATTTTTCCTGAAGCTGGCTGATAACACCAAGGTTAATATCCGAATACTTCGGAGGATATTCTGAGGTGCAGTTCATCAAAACGATCTGCCTATTAATGGGCAATATTGCCTGAAGTGTTTCCTCTATCTCCGTCAATTCCGACATGCCCGTGGATAGGATCATCGGCTTGCCAAAAGATGCGATCATTTTTAAAGTAGGGATGTCCGTCAATTCGCCTGAGCCAATCTTAAATGCCTCCAAGCCCATTTCATTCAACTCCTCGGCGGCTTTGCGGCTGAAAGGCGTGCATAAATAAATAATGCCGATCTCCTTGCAGTATTGATAGAGTTGATAATGCTGCTCCAAAGTCAAAGCGTATTTTTGCAGGAATTCATATAACGGCATATTAAAATTGGCTGACATCGGGACCCCCTCGCGAAGCATTTCCTCATCCGGCAAGTGATGCTGGAATTTAACCGCGTCAGCACCGCACAATTTCGCCTGCAATGCCATCTCTTTTGCCGCATCCATATTTCCAAGATGGTTATCACATGCTTCGGCTATAACGAAACATGCTTCACCTTCTCCAATACTACGGTTCAAAATATGAATATGATTCATTTCCAGTTCCTTTTCAAAGAATTATCGAAGTTGACGCATCCTGTACTCTGCCAGCGCCAGATCAGCCGGCACATCAATATCAAGGAAATAATCCCAGTCCACAACCATTGGCAGGCATTTTTCTCCATATAAACTTTTCTTTTTTAAGAGCATGTCCAATCTAAAGGCGTAAACCAGCCCATTTTGAAAATAAGCAGCGGTCTGGCGGTCACGCAAATAGCGATTACCCAGAGTGCGTTCATGGATGTAAGGCTGTAATTGAAGGTCCTGAATGACCAACAGTTCCTCCGGGTTGAATATGTGAGGCACTATACAGACCGACACAACAGAATCCGCATCTGAGGACTTTAAGATTTCAACAGCCTGATCGATCTGAAGGGAAGTGCGAAGCGGCGCAGTCGGTTCGAGCAATACTCCATACTGAAGCTGCCGCCCATATTGACCACGCGCCCAGTCGACCGCATGGACGACGACGTCAATTGAAGGTGTGTTATCCTGAGCGAGATGGGACGGGCGCAACCAGGGGACTTCTGCACCAAGCTTAAGGGCCACATCCGCAATTTCCTGGTCATCTGTTGAAACAATAACCGTGGAAATGAATTCAGCATCTTTGGCGGCTTCAATCGCATATGCCAATAGAGGCTTACCACCCACCAATGCAAGGTTTTTTCTTGGAATACGCTTGGAACCTCCTCGGGCTGTAATAACAGCGATCGCCCCTGACCCCGGGCCATCACCAGCCGCGAAAACTTCTTCCGTTTTTCGGCTTAGAATTTCAATCTGATTTATCCCCTGAACAATTGCACTAACAACCATGCCTTCACCGTCCAATACAGGGACAGCCAGCAGGTTATGGTTCTTAAGTAATTGCTTCCCTTCCCCAATGGACCCAGCAATGATCGGATCGAGGTTCATATAGGTTTCCACCCTGGCAATTAATAATGCGTGGCCGACGAGAGCACGCCGAATATCGCCGTCCGAGATGACGCCAACCAAATGCGCATCATCGCAAACAAAAAGCAATCCTTTCCTATTTTTTGTCATGCGCTCCAACGCAGTTTGCAACGAGCTATTAGGAGAGACGATAAGGTCAAGGAGATGCATCATTTTATATATACCTCAAAAGGTCATTTCTTTTCTTAATAATTTCTCATTAATTTCTATCGTTTTCAGAACATCAACAATTCTTTGGGAGGATTTTCCATCTCCGTATGGGTTACTCGAAGCCAGCGCTATTTCCCTAAACTCGGGGGTAACCGCCTGATGAATCGCTGAAACAATTTCATTCTTGCTGTAATTCACGTTGATGACATTTCCGGCCTGCGGCCTATCTTTCTGTCTGCGGCCAATATTTACCACTGGAGTTCCAAAGGATGGTGCTTCCATGATACCGCTGCTCGAATTACCAACCATGACACTGGCGATGCGCATTAAACCGAGATAATCCTGCCTGGGCAAATTTCGAAATAAGCGGATATTCGGTCGTTTAAGCTTTGCTAATTTCGAGCGAATCGCATCACTCCCCGCATCTGCATTGGGATAGATAAAGATAACCGGCCAGCCTACTTCCAAAAGCGATGCAATAGTGAGGCCGATTTGATCGCCAGCCTCACTTTCCTCTTCGGTTACCGGGTGCTGAACTGCCAGGATGATATGCTCATGTGTTTCAATGCGATATTTCCGCCGAATTTCATCCTCAGAAGTAAAGAACCCATTCACAAGTTCATCCACCAGAGGTGCGCCGGCGGTAAAAATACGGAATTCCTGTTCTCCCAGTCGCCTCACCCGATCTGCGAATTCCTGGTTGGCAGCAAAATGGATATGAACCAGCTTGGTGATCGCATGACGGACCACGCCATCCACATTGCCAGAAAGTTCACCCGCTTGAATATGGGCAACGGGGATTCCCATATGCAGACCAGCAATGGCACCCACCAGTTGCTCGCCACGGTCACCAGCCAAAAGCAGGATATCTGGTTTAAGTCTTTGTAAGACCGTGGGAAGCTCCAACATTAAACTAGCCAGTGATTTGGTCATTGTAATCGAGGTATAACCGTCAAAGGTCATATAGAGCTTCTCGGCGATTTTGAAACCATCCTGCTCAATTTCATTGGCACTATTCCCAAACTGCGGCAATAAGTGCATATTAGTAACTATAATTTGATAATCCAGACTCGGATCATTATCAATAATTTGCAAAATGGGGCGGATATATCCCCATTCGCCACGAGAACCTGTTATAAAGGCTATTGTTCTCATAACTATATAATGTCTTCGTTAGATTGATTTATTTTTTCCCAATGATGCGGGACAATCATATTTCCCCCACTCGCTTCCTGCAATTTTCCGCTATTAAAAACATCTCCGGCCACTACATCCAACTGAACTGCATCAAGAACCGCATCCAGAATATGATATCCTTCCTTGGCCGTTAAATGTAAAGTATATCTTCCTGGCAGCAAAGGAAAAAACGGCACAATACAACGTACCCGATCACCAAGTTTAATTTCAGCAAAATTCCCATCCGAGAATCTGGTTAAAAGAATAAATAATCGTTGTCCAAGATCGTTTAGAAAAGAAATTTGAAAGGCAACATCTCGAAGGTTAGTATTCGTCTGCAAATTTAGTCCAAACTCAAATATAATATTTTGCCCGCTTTTCAATATGGATATCGGATTATTAACCTCATCAAAAATCAAAAACTCGCAAAAGCGCAAACGGCCATCTCCCTGCCGATCCTGCCGGTCTTCAAGAGATATTTTTACTAGCGTACTTGTGCTTTTTATATATTCACTAATGATTTTCTCGATTGACCCACTGGAAACTATTTTTCCGCCACTTAACCAAATACCACTTTGGCACAAATTTTGAACAGCAAGCATGTTATGACTAACAAAAAGAACAGTGCGCCCTGCCTTTGCCACATCTCCCATCTTTCCCAGACACTTCTTTTGAAACTCGGCATCCCCCACTGCCAACACCTCATCCACCACTAAAATTTCAGGGTCCAAATGCGCCGCCACGGCAAAGGCTAATCTTACATACATACCGCTAGAATAGCGCTTGACCGGGGTGTCGATGAACTTCTCCACTTCGGCAAAATCCACGATCTCATCAAACTTGCTGTCGATCTCTTTACGACTCATACCCAGAATCGCACCGTTGAGATAAATATTCTCGCGTCCGGTCAGCTCGGGATGAAAGCCAGTTCCCACTTCCAGTAAACTAGCTACACGACGTTTAACCTTGATCCTGCCCGAAGTCGGTGCTGTGACACGCGAAAGAATCTTTAATAGGGTGCTCTTGCCCGCGCCATTACGACCAATGATACCGAGTACTTCACCCTGTGCCACTTTAAAGCTGATGTCGCGCAAAGCCCACAATTCTTCGCCATCGCGATTGCCATGATCCTTCTCGCCAATGCGGAGCATTGGATTAGGTTTGCCATGCAGTTAGCCCACCAGACATTCAAGTCGTGGGAAAAGGTACCAGTGCCGATCTGGCCCAGATGGTAAGTTTTGGAGAGGTCTTCTACGGAGATAACAGTTGTCATAAATTCTTTTGCGCTAAGGGATAAATTTTGATTTCAGTATACGTGGCCCATTATCAGATCAACGTTCTCCGCCCCAAAAATATGTGGTTAACTCGCGCCTCAAATCCTCTCGATTTTCGGATTTTATAGGAACCATTTTCTGCTTATATTTTTCAATGTATTCATCCAAACTGGCTATTCTGCGGGCGGGGACACCGGCTACGACCGTATCAGGAGGAACATCCCTTACCACAACACTACCAGCCCCAACAATGCTATTAGGTCCAATTTTTACATCAGGCAAAATAATACTACCACTTCCAATAAAGCAATTATCTTGAATATGAATCCTGCCAAAGTGATTCCCAAAGCGGGAGGAACCTGGCAATGTTTTTCTAAACAAGCGACTGGATGCATCATGAGTAATCAGTTGTACCCCGGCGGTTATGGGCACCTGATCGCCGATCTTAATCAGCCAAGGTTCAGACCCAAAGTCTTCAGGGCGATTCCAAAATTCACAAT
>JBBIUJ010000321.1:0-4899 GCA_037440345.1 Prolixibacter sp. | reverse complement strand
ACAGTACCATTTTCTTCAAAACTAATTCACTCAAACCTTCGTTTTTTCCAGTCAGAGGTCCGTTATCAGCTGGAGTAGTTGATGAGAACCAGCGTTCATCAATACCGCCGCGGTTACCCCCCAACGCATAATAATCATCAGGATGAAGTTTAATCCTGCGTCCGGGAACGCAAAATGAACGAGGCACCCAGTTTGGAACCAACCGTAGAATCCCCTTGCCTTGCTTAAAGGCTTTCTCTGCAATACTTGAATTTTCTTTGTTCATTTTCATCTTGATTTATTAATTTGAATTTATGATTTGAATTTTGCTCTGTTATTCCGAAAAAACTTCGAGTTCAGTTTCATAAACCTTTGTTTCCCCGGATTGGATAAAAATCAGGTCATTATTTTTTCTGGCAGTGGATTGTCCTATAGGAGGATTAGTTCCCGGCTCCAAGGCCATGACATATTCGTTTTTGCCCCAATGCTGCCAATTGGTGAGCCACGGGAGTTGTTTTTTTTTGAAGCGTAACTTTACGCTCAATGGTATATGTTGATTGTAAACAGCACATTTGCACATTCCGGTAGAATCCGGGTCGATGTCAATAAATGCAACCGATTCTCCATTCCCGTTATGCTCATCAATTGCACGTTTTGAAGCCATTACCGGCGTTAAAAATGCTATTGTCTATATTGCTTCCCCTGGATTTCCATTGGCCTTCCCAAAAGATTTTAGTCCCTTCGTCAATCAATGGCCAACCAAAGTTGAAATGGTAAAGTAACATATGGGGAGCCGGTTCATTGCCCAGATTTATCACTTCATCTGTAATGTTGATTTTAGGGCTTCCCAGTTCTGCTGTAATAGTCCTTTTTAGTTCCAGATGAGGACCAAACACAGTAGACTGTAGCATCCTTCCGGTAATACTCATTCTATAATTTCCATTTTGTATATCGGGCTGAATAATCGACTCAATTATTGAAGGAATATGGCTGATACGATCGTGAAGACCTCTTTCTCCATATTCATCCTTCTCCGGGCCACCGACATGGGTTAAACCACAAGTGGTCAGCAATCCCCCTCCAAATGTTTTGAGCCAGTTCATTCCCGAATCCGTTGTCGGGTAGGGAGGGGCCACACCAATATGGCTTAACCATGTCAGACTATGCTCGTTGAAAAATGCTTCGGCAATATCCATTCCCCGATCAAGCACTACCTTAAATCTTAAACCTGTTCCGGTATTGATCCAGGCAATTCTGATGCCCTTCCCGGTTCCATTGTCAAGAATAGATGTTTCAATTCCTCCCAGTTGGGAATGATTGGATATTTTACCAGACCATTCAGTCACTCGTTTGTCCATCTTATTAATGCAATTTTTAATATCTTTTCCCCATTTAGAACTTTTCCTTCACTTTAAACTGTGCTAGTTGGGCAATGCCACCTCCACTGCAAAAGCCCTCAAATGAACCTGCCTTGCCATAATCCACAAGACCAAAATTGTCCAACCTGATATGGCCTATTTCACCTGCATTGTCATTGGTTCCTGCATAAAGCTTTCCATCCAGTATTAAACCGGAGCCAGGGCCAGTACCAAAAGTTAGAAAAACCATATTTCTGGTTCCACGGCCTGCCCCGAACTTCCATTCGGCAAGTGCACAAGCATTTGCATCGTTTTGGATAGCGGTTGGGATTGAACAATATTTGTCGAAATTAAAATCCATCAATCCATCAAAAGTTACTGTATATCAGTACTAATAGATAAGCTTGCAACTATTTAATTTCATAAACACGTACATAGTCCACTCTGAATTCTTGTGGAAAAACAGAATCATCAAGACCGGGTTGCCCGGGAGGCCATTTATTCTTAAGTGCAAGGTTCAATATTAGATATTGAGGTGCACTAAAGGGCCATTCCCCGATTCCTTCGCCTTTATTCTTACAGGAAAAAAACATTTTGTCATCAAAATAGAAATCCATCCGGTCGGGGTACCATTCAACAGCATAAATATGGAAATCTTCGTATGGCTTTTCAAAAGTCAATCTGCCTCCGCGTCCGTTTCCTTTGGTATGATTGTAATCCCGGGTATGAACATTTGCCTCAATTGTATTTGGCTTATGTCCCACATATTCCATTATATCGATTTCTCCACAGGCAGGCCATTTTACCTGATCTTTGTTTTGCCCAAGCATCCAGATTGCAGGCCAGACACCTCTACCTTTTGGAAGTTTCGCTCTTACTTCAATACGACCATGAGTAAAACTGTATTTACGATTTGTAGTAATGCTGGCGGAAGTATATTTTGCACCATGATAGTCCTCTTTGATTACAGTAATAATCAGACTACCATCCTGAACCCTTGCATTTTCTTTCCTGTCCCAGGTATAAAACTGTGGTTCCCGGTTCCTGACGAAACCTTTCTCATAAGTCCATTTTGTGGTGTCCGGAAGCCCGGTATAATTGAACTCCTCAGACCAGACCAGTGTCTTCGTCGTTGCCTGACTTGTTTTTACTATTGTCTGACATTTTGCTAAATACGGAAGTACAAAAATTATGCAAAAAAAGGATATTTTCATCCAAAACATAGATTTGGTATTCCCCCCAAATTTGTTTTTAAAACAAATGATTCTCATAACTTTATGATTTTGCTTTAAAGGATTTTGATTCTTCTTTTCACTCAATTCGTCGCCGTCCAAACACGGACGTATTTCGCCTTCATTGCTTCAACATTAAACTGGTCCGCAGGCATTTGGCTCATATAACCATGTATGTCCCAAATACCAATGAATAAATTAAGCGGCTGATGCCAGGATGTATTCACCCCTTCGCGAACAAGACGTCCATCAATATACCAGGAAATTTTCGCTGGTGTCCAAGCCAAACCGAATACATGATATCCATCCGCAAATGTTTGCCCTCCATCAAGAACAAATGCAACTTGTTGTTCTGTATGATTTTGGATAAGCGGCGAATACCATATGTGAGCATTCGATGAAGCTTTAATCCCATTGGAACGAGGCAATGGATACGTCTCAACAACATCTATTTCCGTCCACCGTATATTGTCTTTGGCAAAAAGGAACATCGTATTGTTGGCATAATTGGCCGCCATATCGATACTCGATTCAATATAACCATATAACAGCTTTGATTTACTGCCAATCCATGAGCCCCGATACTGATATTGGCCGGATATAGGGCCATTTCGCATGTGAAACTCCATACCTGAAGTGGTTGGTATTAACAGAGTCGGATCATTACCTTGATTGAAGCCCAAGCCCGTATTGGTGTTTGTCCAATTTATTGTATTAAGACTTGTGGTGTTAAATTCATCCGAAAAGGATGGGTTTAAAACCCAATGACCACTATTGACCTGGTCAGACAGGGGTAAATTTTGGTTCCAACTCGCCGGTGGCTGAAGGTTGGCATGTGACAAAATTGTCGTAAATGGGCCAAACCCCGCTATGTCTTCTCCTACGTTAACAGTGGTCGCCGAAGTATTGTTAGTCTCTTTTTTACAGTTTAAAAAAAGGAGAAACAAAAGCCCGGCAAATACTGCCGAAAAAGAGATAGATTTATTTGTATTGAGTCTTATTCCGCTGTTATATTTCATTGAGAGTAGCATTCGGTATTACTGACATTTTTGGCTGCAATGTTTTTTATATTTCTTTGGGTAGAAAATACAGGGGTAACTGGTAATCGCTTAATTAACCTTTTTATAAATCAGTTCGATACCATTGCCCTTTTTTAAGTTACGGCTGTATTTTTTCTCAGTTGGATTGTTCCAGTGTTCTGCAGTACCAAGACTGGCAAGTGGGGTACCATCTCGCTCAGGGTCGTAAACGGCGCCTGAAGGCGGATTGTTGGCCAGGGCCATCTCTTCCATGGCGTAGTCGCTGTACATCATATCGGGGGCATCGGGCCATGCCGCAAGGGCAAAGTCGAGCACAACCGATTCAATGGCAACGGGATCCTGGGAAGCAAATAAACTACCCATCCACTCGTTGTTAAAGGGAGCCAATGTCCATTTGGAATTGGGAAGCCCACCTAAACCCTTATTGCTGTAAACCCCATCAATCAAATAAAGCACTGTCTTTCCACCCAGGTCTTTATGCCCGATGAAATCAGGATAAACCGAGTATTGTCGCTTGCCTGACCTACTTTGACTGAAGCCAATTCCATGCGAATTTTTATGCCAGTCGGATTCAATGCTGGTACATCCAAAGAAATTCTTGGCACAAAGTGTGACACCCTGGGACACATGACCTTTCATGATGGCCAGGTTGATTACATAATCTGCTTCAACAAAACAAGTTGCAAGTCCATGGGTCATTCCTTTAAAATCCTGGGAGTAAACAAAACCATTTTCAGCAAAAGTCGATTTCTCACGTCCGTCGCCCCCATAGTGATCGACGTAATGAACTTTCGGGTACACCGCGTGACATTTGTCGTAAATGTTGTTGGTTATAAACCTGCTAGGGTCCGCGACTGTAATATTTTCTTCCGAGATCCCGGCCTTGTTCACCAAACTTTTTAAGAGTGACAATATCATTGCCGGATTGGCATTGATTTCTCCGCTGCTCTCGTGGGAACTGGTATTGTTCTGGTTGATTTTAATCGCCACTTTTTCCCCTTGTTTGTAACCTCTATCAATGTTCTTTCTGGTTTTATTGAAAAAACGGAACAAGGCGGACCATGATTTTCTTTCATTTCTATCATTGGTCAAACTAAGCAGGGTTTGGGAAAAAAGCTTTTCGGTTTCATCCTGGCTGTTGAACCGGTCTTCCCACCAGAAGCCGGTCTTTTCATCCCAACTTGCAATTTTAGGGTCGTGTCCCCAGGCAACCCTACCCGGGAATATTCCTTTGGCCACTCCAAGGGGTATGTTTGGCTTGTACCAGATTTTCAAATCAGCCGCCCTGAC
>JBBIUJ010000320.1:0-4904 GCA_037440345.1 Prolixibacter sp. | reverse complement strand
GTATAAACCAAATATCCCGCTAGGAACAGCAAAAGGAATACATCCCGGCAGGGTGGCATGGGGTCATAATTCCAATATCGCATCGTGGGATGGCAAGACAGGATTTTGGTGGGAAGATCGTTTCAACAACCAGAAAGAGACAGACAAGCTTTTCTCCCAAACGCTTTCCTGTTTAACCAACCTGAAAAATGAAAAGAGATCGTGGGATGTTTTGTTCCGCTATTTCAACAAAACGAAAAAAAATGTCGATGCAGGATACCGCGATGGTGAGAGAATTGCTATCAAAGTGAACCTGAACAACACCTATGCGCACGATAACAACAATGAAATCAATGCCAATCCGCAACTGATTTTGTCTCTTTTGAAGAGTTTGGTGGAGGAAGCGGGTATCAGGCAGGAAAACATCTCATTGGCCGATCCCAGCCGGTTTATGACCAACAATGTTTACGACAAGTGCCATGCCGTCTATCCCAATGTGCACTATATTGACCACAATGGCGGGGATGGACGCGAAAAGGCGGCATTTGTTGCCAATGCTATTCCTTTTTCGGTCGATAACGGGAAAGTGGCAACTGGTATTGCATCCTGCATGGTTGAGGCCGATTACATCATCAACATGGCATTGATGAAGGGTCATGTGAGCCAGGGAGTCACCTTGTGTGCCAAGAATTATTTCGGATGCACCAGCATAGAAGCCGATTGGAGAAAGAATGCACATTCGGCCGGTTTTAGCCAAAACAGGAGTGGGTTACGGACCTATTCGGTCTATCCCGATTACATGGGACACAAAGATCTTGGTGCGAAAACCATGCTGTTCCTAATAGACGGTATTTACAGCAACAAGTTTGTCAATCAGGTACCTGCATTTAAATGGGTGCTCGCTCCTTTTAACAACAACTGGCCCGGGAGCCTTTTTGCTTCGCAGGATGGCGTTGCCATAGATTCTGTGGTACTTGATTTTGCCCTGGCCGAATGGCCCGATGCACCCGATATGAAGTACAGTGACTATTCCAACGAAGAGAGCGCCCTGGCCAACAACCCTCCATCAGGTACGGTATATGACCCTGAGCGGGATGGCAGTAGACTGAACAGTCTGGGTGTTACCGAACACTGGAACAATTCGAAAGATAAACAGTATTCAAGGGACCTCAAAACCGGCAATGGGATTGAATTGATCTATAAAAAAATCAACTAAGTAATTATTCATCTATTTAGTAATGTTACCATGAAAAAATCATTGATTGGCTTGATTGTAATACATTTACTCCTGCTTTCCACTAACATTAGAGCACAGATACCGGGTTCCAAAGTTGGTATCTTTGATCAGTTCTCAGATATTGGATCGCCCGAAATCCCTGGTTCCGCGAATTTCGCTGAGCCTGCACAAACATACAGGATCACGGCCTCAGGCTCGAACATCTGGTTTGGCTCAGACTCTTTTTCATTTCTATCGAAAAAAATGAATGGGGACTTTATCTTGCAAACCAGGATCCGTTTTATTGGACAGGGGCACGAACTTCACCGCAAAACAGGTCTTATGATCAGAAGTTCAGCTGCCTCCAATTCGCCGGTCGTCGCCTGTACAATCCACGGAGATGGACTGACCTCGCTTCAATACAGATCCAAACTTGGGGATAACATGAAGGAGGTCAAATTTACCATTTCAGCTCCGGATGTATTACAATTGGAGAAAAAGGGAAACTGCTATACCATGTCGGTGGCTCATTTTGGAGAGTTGTACCAGGTTCAAAAGGTAGACAGCATAGATCTTGGGGCAGACCTGATGGCCGGTCTGTTTGTTTGTTCTCACAACAACAAATTTTCGGAGGAGGTTGAATTCTCCAATACCCTCGCTTTCAATCCTGCTTCAGCCGAATTGGTCCAATACAAAAGCTACCTCGGAAGTCTGCTGGAGGTGATGGATGTGACCACAGGACATCGTGAAACAGTAGCCTCTTCAACAACTTCTCTTCAAGCGCCCAACTGGACACCCGATGGAAAAACGTTGATCTACAATTCCGGCGGGAAATTGTACAATTTTGATCTTTCAACACGAACCTCCTCGGTATTGAATACCGGTTTTGCTGATAAAAACAACAACGACCATGTGCTGACGTTCGATGGCAAACAGATCGGCATAAGCCATCAGCCCGAAGAGACAAAAGGTCAGTCGGTTGTCTATACGGTTCCGGTTACGGGAGGGGTTCCGAAAAAAATTACGGATAAAAGCCCTTCGTATTTCCACGGTTGGTCGCCAGATAGCCAATTTTTGCTCTATACCGGTGAAAGAAACGGCGATTATGATATTTATAAAATCTCCAAAGATGGAGGAAAAGAGGTTCAGTTGACGACTGCCAAGGGTTTGGATGATGGGTCAGAATACTCGCCCGATGGAAAATACATCTATTTCTGTTCGACCCGAACAGGCCGAATGCAGGTTTGGCGCATGGAACCCGATGGGAAAAACCAAACCCAGCTTACGTTTGATGATTTGAACAACTGGTTTCCCCATGTTTCGCCCGATAACAAATGGTTGGTATTCATTACATTTCCCAAAGAGGTGCCGGCCGACAAACATCCATTCTACCAAAGGGTATATTTGAGGCTGATGCCAATTGGTGCGGGAGAAGTAAAAGTCATTGGATACCTCTATGGCGGACAGGGAACCATGAATGTACCCAGTTGGTCGCCAGATAGCAAGAAAATTGCCTTTGTGAGCAATGGAAACTTCAATTGAATAATATGAATGATATTGATAAAACAAGCAAGTTAACTAACGTATTATTTATAATTTATTTGATTGCATTATTTTGGATTGTAGTATTAAAATTTAATATCACATTTTCTCATATGGGAAATATGAGAAGGATAAACTTCATTCCTTTTAGTGAACCTTTAATCTTAAATGGTAAGCTTGATTTTGGTGAAATGATTATGAATGTAGTGATTTTTGTACCACTTGGTATATATGCAGAAATTTTATTTAAAAGATGGATTATTGGAAAAAAACTTTTCTTATTTTTTTTAATTAGTTTAATATGTGAAGGATTCCAATTGATTTTGACAGTTGGGGCTTTTGATATTACGGATATTATTAATAATACTGTAGGTGGAATAATTGGATTGATGATTTACAAAGGAATTGAAAAGGCATTCAAAAATAGTGTTAAGGCGCAAAAAATTATAAACATAATTGCAACAATAGGAACTTGCTCAATGATTTTATTTCTTTTTTTACTAAAAATAAACCATCTATGGATATTTAGAATGGAATCTTAACATACTTCTAGTGAACTATAAATAAAAGTTAAATTCCGAAATACAGAAATTTTAAGTGGTCACGAATACCCGCACGCTGCAAAAGATAGAAAAAGCCTGAAATATTTTGATTTAAAGTTCTTTCGTGAATAGTATCAAAAAAATAAGAAATCATTGTTTCAAAAACTTCATCTTGTAAAGCTGCGCTCCTTCGACCTTCATCCGCGTGACATAATCAGTATGATATCTGTTAGTCATGTACGATTCCGTCTGGTCACAATAGTGTTTACTAGCCGGAATACCTGAAGTTCCGGTGGGGATTACGGTTAATGAACGGTCCCAGTTACTGGTATCGAAGATATGCCGTTCAGAGGCGCCGTGACTGACTGCTGAATATTTGTTTAATGGATTTTCATACGGACTAACGGTGTGAAAACTACCCCCTACACGGAAAGGACCCCTGTTCGGGTGAAATACCCGATCCAGTATTTTGACCTTCGACAAGGGATGAGCCAGCGTGAAAGTGTGGACATCTCCCCACTTCCATCCCGTGGGCTCTCCCCCAAACTTTAAAGTGAGCTCCTTCACTGTTTGCTGAAATGAACTTCCAATGATGTCTCCGAAAGTCTCGGTCGCATCTTTGGTATTGATATTGTCGGCCCAGCCACCGTCGGGGGCGATTAGCATATTTTCCATAAAGTTTTCAAACAATATTTTCTGACCCACAAATTGAGTCAATAGCAGAGAATCCATTTGATCCTGAACAAGATTGATCCCGGTCAGGTAATACCATCTTTCAAAAATCAAAGCCTCCGGGCGCTCCTTTTGCATGGAATAATCCCATTTGCCCATCAATTCGTAAACCGCTTTTTCAGTTTCCGACAAGCCCTGTTTTGCAGTCAGGTGTGACAGGAAATAGCGGGTGAATTTTTCAGCCATTTTCGATTTTTGATCGCCCTGTATCCGCTGGAAATCTTCGACAGATAGTTTTTGCTTCTCCTTCAGCATCTCAACAATCCGATCCATGCGGTAGGGCATAATGTACCAATCGCTGATATAATAAGGATAATCAGCAGGTGCTGTTTTGCAGTTTGCCGAGGCAACATACCCGCATTCAGGATTGTAGGAGTAAGGCAACTTTTCGAAGGGGACAATGTCTTTCCAATCGTAACGGGTGGTATCGCCCGGATACACCAGTGTCCGGTCTCCCTCGCGGATCGGAATCCCGATGGTCGATTGCAGTCCGATATTTCCCTTTACATCGGCATATACTGCATTTTGATTCACCGATATGAAGGTACGAAGTGCTTTTCTGAAATCTGTCCAGTTTGATGCCCGGTTCAACAGATAAACAGATTGTATTTCGTTGCTATCTTCATTACCCAGCCATCTCATCGACAAAACTTTAGATTTCAACTTCTTCAGTTCTGAAATGATGGGTCCCCTGTGGGTAAACCGGTTAAAACGAACGATTGAATCACCACCCTTGATCCTGATCTTTTCCTCCACCTTCAGGATATCTTTCCAGGCTCCATTTAACCGGTACTGATCCGGATTTTTAGGATTGATCATCTCCTCATAAAAATCAGCATCATCGGTCATTACATTGGTAAATCCCCATGCGATAGAATCGTTGTGACCGGCAA
>JBBIUJ010000319.1:0-4918 GCA_037440345.1 Prolixibacter sp. | reverse complement strand
CATCTTAATACCATTGGTTTTACAAAGATCGGCTATAGTTTCGGTAATGCCAACATTGACTTTCCACGCCAGCTCCTGATTGCTCTCGCATACATCAATATTGGCCATGGCTGCGGTATGGATGACCGCATCTGGCCGGATTAGCTGAAATAGTTCAGATACCTTTTCCCTGTCCATTAAATCAAGTTGGTGCCCATGAACATTGGCTGGCAAACCAGAAGTTTCCGAAATATCAACACCATGTACCTCCCAGGTTTTCCTGGCATGCGCCACAATACTGCCTGCAACAAATCCATTCAGGCCGGTAATCAATAACCTCATATTTATTTGATTTATATTATGCTATTAATCTGAGAGTTATAAGTTGTGAGTGATAAATTATAACTCCTTATTCAAAATTATATATAGAATTTCCTAACCCCTAACCCCTAACTCATAACTCCTAACTCATAACTCTTCACTCAACCTCCACTCCTCCAAATTCATTGGCAAGCAGTTGAATGATCCCAGACTTTATTGTTTCACCGTAAGATGCATCGCTGCTGGAAATGTAACTTCTGATGATCCCTTTTTCATTCGTTGCTGTTCGGACATAAGCCGAATACCACTCTTTCTCAAGTGTGATTTTACCATTCATCTTGCGTACTCCTTTATAGACCACAGTTCCTTCCAGCTCTATTCCATCTTCTGATTTTGTTGCTAATTCAGCATTCTGGGTTTCAAAAAATTGAATGATGGCATTTAGGGCCGAATCCCTGATCTGATCGTTAGGATAGAAATAGTTGAATTCTCCTGAGGTATAGATCTGATCCTGCATGGACCGAACCTGATGCAGAATCTCTTTTTGATGGTGGATGGCTTGTAGAAATAACAGAATGGTATACAGTGAATTTTCTCCCGATACCTGGAGCTCTCCAATTGGCAATTTATGGTAAAAATGGCCGGATTCCTCTGCACCAGCCAATGCACCTATCGCCTTCATGTGCCCTTTGATCTGTGAATGACCATTGCGGAACAGGATTGGTTCAGCGTTTAGCTCGGTCCATCTGGCCAGCGCTAGTGGATTCACTTTGGGATCGTACAGGATTTTATGTCTGTCAGTCTGTTTCTCCTTTTCAAGAATTGACTTCAAAATCGGGATCATAACAAATCCCGCGCTGAAGATCCCTTTTTGGTCGCCGAATACAATCCTGTCGCCATCGCCATCAATGCCTAATACAAGGTCTGCATTTTTCTGAATTGCCAATTGAATGGCCGGATCCATTTTGTTCTGACTGGTAGGGTTGGGCGATCCGGTCGGAAAGTCTCCGTTTGGAACCAATCGCATCGGCAAAACCTCTACCCCGCAGCGTGTCAACGCCTGGTAGAGTTCCGGGCCGGCTGATCCATTGAATGTATCCAACACCAGCTTCATCCCATTTAAACTGCCAGGATTGATACCAGCCAGTTTCATTGTGTATTGAATGTATTCCCCGGCGGGATGTCCTATAATTCGTAGCGTTCCGCCTTCGCCATAGGTTTGAACATATGACTTGTCGTGGTAAAGCTCCTTCACTTTTGTCAGACCCCCCAAAGGACCGCAGTCATATCCGATGGCTTCAACGCCGGGAACGGTATATTTGATGCCAATGTATTGTTTGGGGTTATGGGAGGCTGTAATGGAGAGCCCCATTGTATTGGGATGGTTACCTGCTGTCTGCATGGCGATAAAGTAGGAGAGGGGGGTACTTACCGGATCGAAGCAGGCAATCACCCGAAACCCGGATTTAACCGCAGCTTCTATTCCTATTTCCAACACCCGTGCACATCCCAGTCGGGCATCACGCGCAAATACGAGCGTGTCAACGCCAATTAAACGAGCATAACCAAACGTTGCCTCAAAAAGCCGAAGCACTTCACCATCCCCAAAATCACTGACTTCCCATCGGGCATCGTATGTTTTTATCGGATCTCTCTTTTTCATATCATGACTAATATCTCATCACTCATAACTCATCACTCATAACTCATCACTCATAACTATGCTCCCGCCATCTTCCTCTTAAGCTGCGGTTCTCTGGTAAAATAGAATGCGTAAATGGTTACCATCACGAAGCAAAAGAGCGGAATAACATAGGAAACCTGAACGCCATGGGCATCGGCTATCATACCTTGAATTGGGGGAAAGATGGATCCCCCGACAATGGCAAAATTCAGCAAAGCCGAACCTTTGCCCGTGAATGAGCCAATATCTTCGATGGCCAGACTGAAAATTGTCGGGAACATGATGGAAAGGAAAAGTCCGAGACCGGCCAGAATGAATTCATTGTAACCTGTATTGAATAAGATAGCAAGCAGATAGAGCAGGATCATACCGATTCCAAAAAAGCCGACCAGCTTGTGTGCTTTGACATATTTTAGCGCAACAACTGCCAAAATACCCATCACCGCAGTAAAAATATAGTAGAGGGTAAGGTAACTGGCAGCTTTTTGATCGGTAAATCCCAGTACTGTTTTCAAATACGGAATAAAGAATCCGCAGGTCGATGCCTCTGCCCCCATGTAAAAGAACATGGCAAAAACCCCATAAAAAAGGTGCCTGTGGGAATACCCTTCGCTCATGATTCCTTTGAGGGTGAATTGGTCATCCTCTTCAGGCTTCATGGAAGGTAATTTTGATACAAACATCAAAAGGGCGATCATCAACAAGGTAGCAGCTAGCAAGAGATAGGGAAAATGATAGCGAATTTCTCCTATTTGGTTGTAGATAAGCGTAGTGGCAACGGCAGGGGTTACGGCATATCCAACCCTTGAAAACACTTGTACAAAATTGATTCGCTGATGTGCTCCCTCCGGATCTCCGAGCATGGAAGCAAACGGATTGGCGGCCACATTGATGATGGTTAATCCGGTAGAAATGACAAAAATTGCAGCAAGGACCAGTGGATAGGAATCGAAAACTTTTGCCGGAAAAAATAACGCACATCCTAAAGCACAAGTAACTACTGCCGTCAGCAAACTGATTTTGTAACCATAGCGATGGATCATCCAGGCAATGGGAATTGGAAAAATAATGTAGGTCAGGTAAAAGGTAAACTGAATCATGGTTGCCTGTGTATAATTCAGCTTGAAATGGGTAATCAGCGATGGCAACAATATGTCGTTCATGCAGAAGAGAGATCCAACCATGAAAAACATCAGGGAGAGTAATAGTAGCGGTTTGTATTGGTGCTTCATTTTCAGTTGTTTGGTGTCAGTTTGTACAAATGGACTTCGTAGGGTTCGTATTTTTCGGACAGGCAGTTATTGGTAAAGTGAACCATCCTGTTCTCAAATAATACCTCCGCCTTTGTCGTACCGGATGGAACTATGATATCCGCCTTAACAGGATAGCGTTCTGTATTGACTGTGAAAATCCAAATATTTTTTCCGTCCAGCTTAACCATTACCTCGATTCCTTTGGATATGGAATGGCCCATTTCATGATACCTAAATTGGATGGGATAGGCCTTGGCCGGCGCTGACAGAAGATTGCTGAGTGAAGATAGATTGTTTACTACTTTGGCGAGATCCTTGTGAAAAGCATGTTCCGGAGGTGTGAAAGCGGTTCCCCACCATATCAGTCCATTGGCGCCGTGCAGAATGGCATCCCATGACATAAACCACAACTCCTCATAAGTTGGATAATGGATTTTTGAATTCTCCCTCTCGGCAGCGGGTCTCAGCATCTCCCAGGCAAATCCTTGTAACACCATCAACAATGGCCGGTTTGGACCACATACCTGACGCATTTTATCGACATAGTCCCCAACCTGGCTTAGTGTGGTATTGGGAAGGTCTCCCTGCTTTCCATCCGAATTCAAAGCATACATGATTTTGATACCGGCAGGAATTACCGGATAGATGTCGCAGGCGGTGATATCGTTCGATGGGTTGTATTGCTTCATCGTCTCAACCAGATTGACCGACGCATGGTTTAAATAGATCAAATGTTTCGGATCGGCCTTTTTGACCGAATCGCGGGTTTCTCTCATGATGGAGGGAAGTATCCTCAATTGGTCGCTGTTCCAGGTGTAGGCCGGTTCATCTGCCAGTTCATATGCCAGGATGGAGGGATGATTTTTAAGTAAAACGACAGATTGTTTAATTTTCTTCCAAGATTCTTCTCTTTTTGCGGGATCAATGGTCCCAAGAGTAACCCATGCATTCATCCCGGTAGCTTTTGCCGAATCAAGAATGCCTATGTCAGCGGGTAAATTTATCAGGTTGAAACCTGTTTTTACCAGTGATTCCAGGCTGTTCGGCTGATTTGGTTTTTGGTACAGTCCTAGCAGGAATGTGCGCTTACCATGGATATTCATCATCCCGTCGGCGCTATATGAATATTGAGTCTTTTGTGCGTCACTTGAGGCGGGTGAAAATGGAAGGAGTAGTATCAGAAATATTATTCTGATTCCAATCCAATGTTTAATATTAAAAGTGAAATACCTGTTCATAGTTAATCCCGTCTCCATTTTGCGAATTAATCAAAAATACAGCAGAATTAAATCCAATTAATAATCAATTTCTTACTATATTTTAACTGTTTGGTACATTTTGCCGTTTTGGCATAAAATAGCGGGCTGAATAGTATATTTCTCGTTGTCAAAATATTGGACCCTGGTTTCGACTTTTGAATACGCTAATTTTCAATTGTCAACTGTCAATTCTCAATTATCACTACAAAATTCGTCGCAAATAGGTTATTAACAATTGTTGATAACTATGGTTCATACATGGTTTATACAATTTGCTCAAAAAAATAGCAGAATTGGAAACATCATTATATATTTGATACATCAGGTCAGCCATAAAGGGTCGCCCGAAAATGGTGGAAGCGGCCAAAAGTTTTTAATTAAGCTGGAGGACAAATCGAACGGATCGCAAGATCTGCATCACA
>JBBIUJ010000318.1:0-4935 GCA_037440345.1 Prolixibacter sp. | reverse complement strand
ATGGCCAATATTCCTACTTCAAATCTTTCGAGCTTACTGGCCAACCGGGCCTCTGGTGTTTATGTACAAACAGGTACCGGTGTTCCCGGTGTTTCGTCGGCAGTTAGAATCAGGGCTAGTTCTTCCTGGAATGGCGGTAGTCCGCTTTTCGTAATCGATGGTGTGGTTAGAGACCAGGTCAGTTTCGATGCTTTGGATCCTACCCAAATTGACGACATTACCATTTTAAAAGATGCTGCGTCCTCTGCCATTTATGGGTCGAGATCAGCAAACGGGGTATTTCTTGTTACCACTAAAGGAGGGAAACAAGGAAAGCCTGTTGTTCAGTTTAATTCCACTTTTAGCTTATTCAGTGAGCCTGAAATAGAGGCTTCCTATTTGGATATGAATAAAGGTATGGATATATACAATAGCATGTATAATAATATTATCAATCAATACGACAGGGATTGGGTAAATAACAATAACCCTGACGGGAAATTATGGTTTAACGCAGCCTATAAAAATCCAACTTCGCAGAAATACAGTTTAAACGTGTCGGGTGGAACTGATAATATTAGCTATTTTGTTGGGGGATCATACTATAATGAAGACGGTTTCCTTCCGCAGTTAAATAACAATAAATATAATGTCAGAGCCAATGTTCAGACTAAAGTAACAAAGGATTTGACACTTACCGTGAATCTCAATTCAAGTAATGGAATGAGAAAACGCTTCTCAACTTCTGATGGTTTCGCTGCTACTGATGACTTAGCTGGATGGTATGAGAAGTTAAGATATTTGGGAGGAGGTTTTGTTACTCCATACATTGATGGAAAACCTGTTGCTCCGGGATGGCTGGGAGGTAATGCCGTGGATGTGATGAAAAATGGTGGTTATTGGCACAAACAAACTCAATTGTTCGATGGGCTGATTTCTGCTGAGTACAAAGTGCCTGGAATAAAAGGACTATCAGTAAAAGCAACATATAGTTATAATAACGAAAATAGTTTTATTAAGTCATTTGGCAAAAAACCTCTTTATTATTTGTTCAAGCCAGATCCAAAAAGTGGAATTGGCTTAATTAAGACTAATGAAGTACTTGGAACCGGAGTTACAGGTTCTCCATCGCAGGAATATATTGGTAACGAAAACAATAAAATAGGCTCGTACCAATTAAACGGCATGATTACCTATGACAATAAATGGGGTAAACATCATCTGAATGCAGTAGCTGTTTATGAACAATATGAGGCTAAGGAGTCGTATTCTACTATTTACAAATACGATTTTCCGTATTATACCACCGATCAGTTCTTGTTTGCAAGCCAGTCGGCAGCCAATACAAAGGCTTCGGGCTATGAAAGGGAAGACGGACGTTTATCGTATGTAGGCAGGGTAAATTATGATTATTCTGATAAATATTTGCTCTCTGCATCTGTCCGCTATGACGGTTCCATCAAATTTGCTCCGAATCGCCGTTGGGGTTGGTTCCCTTCAGCTTCAGCAGGTTGGGTGGTTTCGAACGAAAACTTCTTTAAAGATTCCAAGTTAGGATCGGCAATCGATATGATGAAGCTTCGCTTCTCATTTGGGTCAACCGGGAATGATGCCATTGGCGGCTGGTTATGGAAAAATTTATATAACGCATCAGCTTCAACCTATTATCTGGGTCAGCAGGGAATTAGTTCATCCATACTGGAATATGGCGGTATCCCTAATCCCAGTTTAACCTGGGAAACATCGAATGCCTACAACTTAGGTCTTGATATGACGTTCAAACGGAATATTATTTTCAATGCCGAGTTATGGAAAAAACATTCCTATAATATTCTGGGCCAACGGATTCAGGCTCTTCCTATTGAATTTGGAGCAACTTTCCCTGCAACCAATTACGGAGAGGTCGATGCTAAAGGGTTAGATATTGAATTGGGATATAACAATGGGAAAATAGGAAAAGATTTTACCTATAACATCAAGGCCAATTTTGGTCTGGCAACAACCAATGTTGTAAAAAAGGACTACCCGGCAAACGCCTTGCCTGCAGAAAACCCCAATGGAAAACCGTTGAACTATTTGATAGGCTACAATGCGAAAGGAATACTTCGTACACAGGCTGATTTAAGTAATTTACCGGCAGGCTACAAAATTTTTGGCGCTGCGCCTGAATTAGGGATGATGAATTTTGAAGATGTAAGCGGCCCCAATGGAAAAGCCGATGGAAAAATTGATCAGTATGACCAGGTTGTGATTGCTAAATATGCAGCCGTCGGAAACGGGGGATATGTAGCATCAAGCAATTTTATCAATGCGCCAATCTCTTACGGGTTATCCATCAATATGAAATACAAAAATTTTAGCATTGATATGCTTTGGGGAGGTCTTGCAGGGTATAAGATTTTATACAATGACCCATGGGGACGTAATTATTCTCAGGGAATTATGGTTACTTCTTATTTTGATGATGCCTGGACTGAAAAAAATTCTAATGGGAAAGCTCCAAAGATTTTTAAAAGTGGAGATCAAAGAGCTAACGGATATGTGGTGCCATCAACTTATAACATCTATGATGGTAGTTTCCTCCGGTTAAAGAATGTAAACCTGTCTTACAATATTCCTGGAAATATTCTCAAAAAGGTTGGGATAGGTTCATCGCAAATTTTTGTTGGAGCAACCAACTTACTTTGCTTGAGGAAATTTAAATATTTTGATCCGGAATCAAATTCGTTTAGTAGTTATCCTATTACAACTACTGTAACTACTGGTATTAACGTTCAGTTTTAAAAAAAATAGACCAATATGAAACTACAATATTTTAAAATATTTGTCCTTCTGGCATTGACCGGAGCGATATATACATCATGTAAGGATGTGTTGGACAAGGAACCTTTAACCTCACTTTCTGATAATCAACTATGGAGCAGTTCAACGGCAGCAACTGCAGTTTTGGATAAAGTCTATTACAACGAAATGCCCGGTATGGCTTATGGGACCGGACAGCAGGGAGGTTGTATGCCTGCCGAATTTAACTGGTTCTGGGACGGCTGGGTTCCAAATACCAATTTGTTGCAGTACGGAAACGGAAACGGAACTGACGAAGCAGTCCCTGTAGGGCGTTTGACAGACAAATACCTGATGGGACAAGCAACATTTGATTGGCTTGAAAACTTTGATAATTCCGGCGCCGGAGTTTCCAATAAATGGGCCCTTAAAACCTATAGCGATATTCGGTTAACCAATCAAATTTTAGATAATATTGATAAGGCAACTATGGATGAGACCTCTAAAAAACAAATTAAAGGTCAGTCATTGTTTTGGAGAGCATGGGCTTATAACAAATTAGTTAAAGATGTGGGCGGTGTACCATTAATTCTTACCGCACAGCAACCCACCGATGACCTCACTAAACTCCAGTTGCCCAGAAATAAAACATCGGAATGTGTTGCCCAAATTGTGAAAGACCTTGATGATGCCATTGGTCTTTTGCCAGATTCCTGGAGTGGAAACAATGTAGGCCGGATTGATAAAGCAGCTGCAATGGCATTTAAAGGCCGGGTTCTTTTGTTTTTTGCAAGTCCTTTATTTAATGGATTAAATGGTGTTGCTACCTGGCAAAAAGCTTATGACGCCAATTTAGCTGCTAAAAACTATTTGGATTCAAAAGGTAAAGGCTTATGTCCACAATTTGGTAAAATCTGGACTGATGAATTAAATAATGAAGTGATCATGGTCAGAAGGTTTAGTTATCCTGACGCTTCTTATCCTGCTCCTGGTTTTGCTCCGCTTCGATACTCGGCTGATGACTGGTGTACCGATTGTCCTTCATTGGAGTTAGTTGATGCTTTTCCGATGAAAGATGGTTCAAGCTGGGACCCGACTAAAATGGCTTATGATACGCTGTTCAAACATCGCGATGACAGATTCTATGCAACCGTTTATTACAATGGAGCTCCGATTCAGTTTACACCTAAAATGGTTACCAATAAAGAATATTTCTGGACTTACATTGACGAAGTTGTCGGAACAGAACCATCAACTAAAGCGATTATTGCACCAGTTAATAATAACGATGTGACACCAGGTTGGACCGCTGGCGAATGGCTTGGCATAACTAATTTCTTTTATCGGTTAAAATGTGTTGATCAGAATGCGCCCGACGTGGAACACTCAGGAGTTGACTGGCCGGAAATCAGGTACGCCGAAGTTCTGATGAATCTGGGCGAAGCTGCTAATGAAGTTGGTAAATCATCTGAGGCCTTGAATGTGTTATATCAAATCAGACAGCGTGCCGGTATATTAACCGGATCTGGTAATTATGGAGTTAAAGCCACTTCTCAGGATCAAATCCGTGTAGCTTATCAGAATGAACGATTTGTAGAGTTTGCCTTTGAAGGACGACGTTGGGATGATATAAGACGCTGGAAATTATTTTCGCGTTTGAGAGGTTTCCCCCAAAGACATAGTTTATTAATTGTCAGAAAATCAAGCGTGTCTAAACCGGCAGTTGCTCCGATGGATGATATTAATAAGGTATGGAACAGGTTTAACTATAGCAAAATAGAAGTTGACAACGGTAACATCGCAATACCTGACAACTACTATATTTATGGATTACCATACTCATTTATGGTAAGAAATCCTAACTTGCAACAGAACTTAAACTGGGGAGGAAGTTTTGATCCATTTAAATAACTAACATAACTGCAAAGAAAGAAGGAGGTCAAAACACCTCCTTCTTTGTAATACAAAAATATCCCATAATGAATGTCCTTTTTGTGTCGTTATTTTTGGTTTTGAATTTGGCAGTTTTTGCTAATCATCAAACCACGAATACAACATATCATGTTTCTACAACGGGCAACGACTCGAACGATGGTTCGGCATCCAAGCCTTTTAAAACCATTCAGGCGGCAGCCAATGTGGCCATGCCGGGTGATATCATTACTGTTCATGCCG
>JBBIUJ010000317.1:0-4938 GCA_037440345.1 Prolixibacter sp. | reverse complement strand
GGACAGCCGGTGAATCCAGTTCCGGACTTGGACTTCTTATATGTAAAGAAATCATCGATCGACAAAAGGGAAAGATATGGGTTGAAAGTGTCGAGAACAAAGGAAGTACATTCTTTTTTACCTTGAAACTGGTAAACTAAGGGGTTTGCCCTTCGGTTACGCTCAGGGACTTGCGTTTTTTCGACCAATTCCCTTCGACGGCCTCAGGGAACAGTATTACTTTAAACATATAATCAAGAAAAACATGTTAAACATTCCAAACAATACAATACCACATGGAACTACCTTATATTCTGATCGTTGATGATTCCAAAGAGATGCTAACATACATGGAGATTGTCCTCAAATCAGCCAAAGCCACAATTATCTCGGCTAATTCAGGGTTCAAGGCGCTGGAATTGATAAAAAATAAGGAGCTTGCCCTGGCCATCATTGATGTTCAGATGCCGGAAATGAATGGTTACACCCTTGCTTTAAAAATCAACGAAAACAGGATTGGGGCTATTGTTCCCATCATTTTTCTTACTGCCGTGTACCAGGATCAGGTTGAAATATTGAAAGGCTATGAGTCGGGCGCTGTGGATTACATTTTTAAACCTGTCAACAGAGGAATCCTGCTTAGTAAAATAAATGTATTTCTTGAGTTGTACAACCAGCGTGTGAACCTTCCCGAGGATCTCAGCCTGTTGAAAAAATTTGAAGATAACCTCTCGAAATCAAATGCCGAACTGGCCGATAGTCAGGTGAAATTCAGAAGCTTTATAGAACATGCCCCGGATGGGGTATTTATCCTGAACAATCAAGGAAGATACCTCGAAATGAATCAGGCAGTTAGCAGCATAACCGGTTATCTCAAGGAGGAGTTGCTGGAAATGACCTTTCATGACCTTATTACCGAAGCCAGTAAAGAAAAATGGTACACCCTTTTACAAAAGTTCATGAATATTGGCACCGCAAATGCAGAGCTTTCTTTCCGCCATAAAAACGGCAAAATAAGATGGTGTACCGTGGATGGGGTAAAATTAAGCGATGATCAATACCTCTGTTTCAGCAAGGATATTACCCAACACAAAGCTGCCGCCGATGCGTTGATGAAGTCGGAGGAGAAGTACCGTACCCTTCTGAATGCCTCGCCCGAAGGGATCATAATTGTAGATTTAAAGGGTATAATTACGGATGTATCGGAAATTGGCATTGAGTTGTATGGCTCTGATTCGCAGAAAGAATTGGTTGGCAAACATATTTTGCGCTTCATGCCTCCTGGTTTAAAAAACAAGTTCAGGGAAATCTATAGTAAAACATTGGAAGAGGGTTTGGTTCAAAGTATCGAGATTAAACTTCTCAATAAAAACAAGATTCCGTTTATCTCTGAAATCAGCACTACCCTCATTCAGGGGAAAGATGGTGAGTCCATCGCTTTCATGATCGTGATTCATGACATTACCCACCGCAAAAAGTTGGAACGCCAGATGATCCACAATGACCGGATGACCACGCTGGGCGAGATGGCTACCGGGATTGCCCATGAGATCAATCAACCACTGAACACCTTGTCAATTCTCTTTGACAACATGCTTTTGGCCGCCTCCAAGGAGGATTCACTTCCCAAAAGTTATCTCGAAAAGAAGACCGAAAAGATCTATGACAACATCTTTCGTATCAAAAATATCATCGATCATGTGCGGGTATTTTCCCGTAGCCAGGATGATGCCATCTACTCCTCTTTTGAGGTAAACGAGAGTATTAAGAATGCTGCATCAATGATATCCGAACAATTCAGACACAAAATGATTGAACTGGATATCGACTTGAGCGATTCACTGCCACCGGCCTTCGGAAATACCTACCAGTTTGAACAGGTTATCCTAAATTTACTTATCAATTCGAAGGACGCCATCGAAGAGCTGGAAACATTCCTGGAAAATCCTTTGGAAAAAAAGGTAGCCATCCGGACTTACCAACTTGGCAAGCTGATCATCGTCGAGGTAAAGGACAATGGAATTGGAATAAAACCAGAAGAGCTGGAAAAAATAATGTTACCCTTCTACACAACTAAAGAGGCCGGAAAAGGAACAGGTTTGGGACTTTCTATTACTTTTGGGATTATCAAGGAGATGAAGGGAGAGATCGCCTTTCAGAGCGAACCGATGAAGGGGACAAAAGTGACGATCAAGTTACCGGAAGCCAAGAGATGAAACGATTGGTAAATTGGGAAGTGTGAAAATGGTCTGGGAACGAAAGGACGGGGACGAAAGGGATGACTAGGACGAGAAAATGAGACCAGTTCCCAAGCGAAGCTGATGGGTTAAACTGGATCAAAGAAGTTATAAGACAACGTTGTATATAAAATTGTTGATATGGATAAGGATAAAATCAGGGTACTTATTCTCGACGACGAGAAACATTTCACGGAAGAGCTGGCTGAATTTCTGGAGCTCTCGGGTCATGTGGTTTTTGAAGCTAATACCGTCGCTGACGGTATGGCGATGCTTGACAAAAATACGGTCGACCTTTTGATACTCGATATACGCCTACCTGGTGCAGATGGCCTGGATGTTTTGAAAAAGGTAAAAGCCGAGAAGCCAATGCTCGAGGTGATCATCGTATCAGGTCATGGTGATATGGAGACTGTCATCAAGGCCATGCGGTTGGGCGCATTTGATTACCTGCGTAAACCATTTCGCCACATCGATATCCAGATTGCTATCGAACGTTCGCAAAAATTCCTGGTCCTTCAGCACAAATTAAAGACAGCCGAAGAGAAAAACTCGCTGATCTCAAAATCGATGGAGGAGCAGATCAACAGACAGTTCATCGGCGTATCCTCTACCATTCAAAGAATTCTCGAGCAAGCCATGATGGCCGCCCAATATCCTGACACGAATGTGCTGATTACCGGCGAGAGCGGTACGGGTAAGGAAAATATTGCAAGGATTATCCATTATGGAAGTTCGCGCAAGAAAAATCTCTTTTGCGCTGTTAACAGTAGCGCAATTACCGATTCGCTATTGGAAAGCGAATTTTTCGGGCACAAAAAAGGCTCCTTTACCGGCGCTATTTCTGATAAGAAAGGATTCTTTGAAATCAGCGATGAGGGAACCCTTTTCCTGGACGAGATCGCAGATATGCCGCTCAACCTTCAGGCCAAGATTCTCCGTTCTATTGAGGAGAAGGTCATTACCCGTGTCGGTGATACCGCCCCTATCAAAACTAACTTTCGGATTATCTCGGCCACCAACTACAGTCTCGATTCGATGGTGAAAGAGAAACGGTTTCGTCTGGACCTGTTGCATAGGCTTAATACCCTTCAGATCCATATTCCACCGCTTCGCGAGCGAACAGAAGATATCAAGCCATTGATAGAGAGCTTTGTATCTGAATTTGCACAAAAGATGAACAAACCTTGTCCCGGGATTTCAAAATCCATCGTGGACGAACTTTCCAATTATTCTTTTCCCGGTAATGTAAGAGAACTGCGCAACATGGTTGAACGTGCCATCATCTTTTGCAAAGGAGACAAACTCACCATCGAGGATTTCTCCGTCTATACCCGGCCTGTACCCGCTCCTCCCCCGCCAATACAGGCCCAGTCGCTCAGCGATTTACAAATCAAAGAGAAGCAGTTTATTCTGGATACCCTGAAGGAGTGTCATTTCAACCAAACCGAAGCGGCCAGTCATTTGGGTATCTCAAGGGATGCGCTTATCCGTAAAATGAAAAAATATGCCATTACCGTTTCGAAGACAGATTGAGGGAATGGGGAAGACTGGGAGACAGGGATGTGATGACGGGGAAAACTTGTGCGACTGGGACGAAGGGGAAATCGGTCCCCATGCGGAGCCGAGGGCTGTTGAGCAGAGTAGCAATATGGGGATTATGACCGCACAAATGAGCGAATCCGACCGCACAACAGTCCGCACAATTTGTAATATTAGTTCATACGGCACACCAACATTTCTTATTTAAATTTATATCTATCTATTTCACAAACCCTTGCAAAATACCCTTAGAAATCCCTCTTGGTGAAATTCATTTTGGCATACATTTTGATCTATCCCGATGGGTTTCTATGGAGATACACTTCATGGTAATATTTAACGTTTATCTAATTTAAGCCAATATGGAGGAAATTATCGAAAAGTACATCAGGAACCATTTAAATGGGGTGAAGATGACTGAGATGGAAGAGAGTCTCCAGCAAAGCAGGTTACGTCTAGGTTATGTAGCCAGCAAATTATTGCAGGAAGGAAAGATTCGCAAAATTGAGAACCGTTATTACCCAACCTCTTTGTTACTTGAAAAAGATGATGATGAGGTAAATGCCCAAAATAGATTACGCCCTGCTTTCCGTTAAAGGATTGAGGCACTAAATTTTTTTTAAGGAATGAGAAAGTTATTAATTATTGTATTTGTTTTATCCGGTTTCGCGGTGAGTGGTTATTCACAGTCAAATAGCGCGCAGATAACAGCATCGGTGGATGTAATTGCGCCCATTACCATCGCAAGGGCTGCCGACCTTAATTTTGGCAGGATCACCATTGCAGGAGCCGGTACAGTTGTAATTAGCAGTGGCGGTACGCGTACCCAAACCGGTTCTATCACGTTATTGACGGGCGGTAGTGAAGCACCGGGACTTTTTAATATCACCGGACGGGCAACAGCCACCTATGCTGTAACCATACCGAGTTCTGTTGTTTTGAAGAAAGCCGGAGCTCCAACCGAAACAATTACAGCCGATACCTTTACCAACAATGCAGTGGCAATTACCGGTACATCCGATCAATTGAAAGTTGGAGCAACCCTGCATCTTTTAGGAAGTGAAACTGTAGGGGCCTACGCATCAGATCTTTTTGCGGTTACTGTCGCATATAATTAATTGTTCAAACAGTATATTTTAAAGGAGACTTCTAATTTGGGGTTTCCTTTTTTTTTGTCTTG
>JBBIUJ010000316.1:0-5004 GCA_037440345.1 Prolixibacter sp. | reverse complement strand
CTCCAGAAACTCCTTTCCATTAGACGCTTCCCCTGCCACCTTATAACCAGGTATTGTATCAATCAGCATTTTAAGCCCATTCCTGAAGAGGGTATGATCATCGACCAATAGAATTTTCATGATAAATATAGAATGAGTTTATGCTACATCAGTTTTTAATCCAGTTCGAAAAATATCAGTTTAACCGAATGGTGCAATTTGCTTATGAAACTATTGGAATCATAAATGATGCGGAGAATCCTTTACCGCTTTCTGAACTGTACTCAAAAGTACCATTGAGTGAAGTAACCCTGCTTAAAATATTTGAAAAACCCATACCGGTAGGATTTTGTTTCGATGAATCCACAGGGTTAAAACCAACTCCATCGTCATGGAAAGTACCATGCAAGCGCTTCCCAACCAATACAACGGTAATTTCAACCGTATTTGCTTTCGCATGTTTTATCGTATTGGTGATCAATTCACATATCACGCGATAGATCACTACTTCGACATCATTTTCAAATCTTTGCTCATTAATATTGGTTGAGAAATCGATTTGTATTGCATTTGTCAGGTTAATTTTATTGATAAAATTACGAATCGCTTTTTTCAATCCGAAATTATTGAGGATATGAGGGCTTAGATTGTTTGAAATTTCACGTATACTCTTTATCGCTTCATCTATAGCGGTATCAGTATTACGAAGTATCATTTTTGAGGTATCGTCATAGTCTCTTCGCGCAACAGTTGTAAGCGACATTTTTACTGAGGATAATATCGGGCCAAGTCCATCGTGTAAATCATTTGCGAAACGCTTTCTTTCACTCTCTTCTGCTTGTATAATTGCATGAAGCAGCTCTTTCTCCAACGCCCTTTTCTCTTCTTCGACCTTTTTCATGTAACGAAAGATTTTCTGAATGAGGATTAAGCCTATTGCAAAGAAAAGAGAAGCAGTGATCCCAAGCCAGATAAAAATTTGTCTGTTTACAAACGCATCAGAAACCAGGGGAATGTATTCGATAAACCTGCGGATGGCCAGAATGATAAAACCCATACTGATTAACATCCAGGAGAGATTATATTTAGTTACCCTGGTAAGCCTGATGGATAGAAAAGCGGCAAAAATCTGCAAAATCATTGCCAGAATGAGTGCAATCTGTAACAACATTTTACAATCTCCCAAACGTTAGATTAAACCGAATTTCCAGATTGGTTGACGAGCGGCGCCCTTTTAAATTCTGCATTTTTGTCAAACAGGTAACGATAAGTTACGTGCGTTTTATAGATTGAGCCTCCAATGAATGAAGCAACTTTCATCATCACAGGATTGAAATCGCCAATCCAGTTCAATTCAAAGGTTTTGTATTTAAAAGTTGGCTTAAGTACCTGTTCCTGGAAAAACAGTACCAAGGCCCCTTCAACACCTTTGTTCTGAAATGAAGGGATTACTCCAAAGATACGACCAATTACCCTATCAACACTGTGATTGATCCTGAGTTCCCAAATAAAGCGTAATTTATTGAACCAGTTAAATTTACCATTAAACTTCTTTGTAATCTGACCGATATCAGGCATCATGATGAAAAAGGCAATAGGTTCGCCTTTGTGATAACCGTAAATGATGAGTCTCTCATCCATGATGGGTTCCATCGATTTGAGTAAAGCCAAGGCCTCCTGGTCTGTAATATCTTTTGTGCCAGTAAACTTACTCCATGCCTGGTTGTAGATAATCTTAAAATCAAGGGCAAATTGGGTGTTTCCTTTCTCAATCAATTTAAACTCATAATCCGGATTTGTCAATATCCTGCTTGCTGTCCTGTAGAGAACAGGATGAAGGTCAGAAGTATCTTCAAAGGTACGCTGATAAGTATACTGGTTGAAATAGTTTTTGAATCCATATCCCTCAAACAGATCCTTGTAATAGGGGTAATTGTAAGGCATTTGAAAGACCGGTTCGTGAAAACCATCCACAAGGCATCCCCAGAAAGCATCCCGCATTCCAGGGTTTATTGGACCGTCCATCGCCTGAAGTCGATTGGATTCCAACCACTTCTTTGCCACATCGAATAACATTTCTGCAACCATCGTGTCATTCACAGCGTCAAAAAATCCAACACCTCCGGTAGGTATGTCATGCCCGGTAAAGGAATCTTCCGTATAAAAGGCTGCAATCCTTCCCAGACATTCTCCTTTTGAATCTTTGAGTATCCACCTTATGATATCTCCCTTTTTGAGTTGCTTGTTGTGGTTTTTGTCAAAGATCTCTTCAACCTGAACATTCAAAGGACGGTTCCAATTGTTATCATTCTTATACAGTCTGGCAGGAAATTCATGAAATTCCCTTATTTGCGCAGAATTTTTGACTTCAACAATTGCATACTTTTCTTTGGACGACATATATTTCCGGTTGGTTTGCAGGTCAAAGGTAAAAATTCCATTTTATTGGGAAAGATAACCGATGCAAATTGTCTGACATTAGGCTACCTGTTGCTTGCAAAAGCGCATATTTTTCATTAGCTTTGAGTATCACATGTGAGTCTATTTTGACCATAAAAACACTGATTAATATGAAAAGAAGTATCTGGATTCCACTAATCATCGTTACCGCATTGCTCATCATCGGAACCTCACAATATCCAAAATTGAGCATTGCCACGGGGTATGGTGCAAAATGTATGGCGTCAGGAGTCTTTGTGGCAGGTCGCGAGGCAAACAGTGTAAAGGAGAATGATTTGGATTATTCTATTGTAAAATATACCAGTAGTAAAATTGATTATCAGGAAAAGAGTGTTACCACCACTATTTTTGGACTTGCCAAACAAAAGGCGGTCTACAGGGAAGCGCTTGGCTGTTGTCTGGTGGCAGAACAGCAACCACTTCCTTCATTGAAAACCCCTTCGCAGCCAAACACTTCAACACGTTCGTGGAGGTCTCCCTGGCCTGATGGGGATGGTAAAAGCGACTCCCTGTTTACAGAATTGGACAGCACAAAACTTAAAATGGCGGTCGATTGGGCTTTTGATGAACCTGGGATGAAATTGAAAAAAACTGCCGCAGTTGTGGTCATATACAAGGGAAAGATGGTTGCTGAAGAGTACTGGAAAGAGCAATCTATTACTGCCGATACAAGGCTTTGGGGGTGGTCGATGAACAAAAGCATTGTCAATGCGATGGTTGGGGTACTGGTAAAGCAGGGAAAATTGTCTGTTCAGGCAACAGCGCCAGTCGAAGAGTGGCTTCAGGATAAGCGGAGGGAAATAAAAATAAGTGACCTTATGCACATGAGCAGTGGTTTGAAATGGAATGAAGATTATGGCGACCTTTCTGACGTTACCACGATGCTCTACAAGGAACCAGACTGTTACAAGTTTGCAATTGGATCACCGTTTGGGAAAGATCCGGATCTTGAATACAAATACTCCTCCGGTACGACCAACATTGTTTCAGGAATTATCAGAAGGACATTGGGGAATGACCAGTTGTATTTTGCGTTCCCTTACCATGAAATTGCAAATAAAATTGGGATGTCCAGCCTGCTTATGGAGACGGATGCGAGCGGCAATTTCGTTGGTTTTCCTATGGTTATGCAACCGCCAGGGATTGGGCCAAATTTGGTCAATTGTATTTGCAAGATGGTGTGTGGAAGGGAGATAGCATCTTGCCTAAGGGATGGGTGTCTTACACAACAACATCGGCCAAGGCTGCGAATGGCAAATACGGAGCGTTTTTCTGGCTCAATCGCGCCGGTGATTTGCCGGATGTACCGCTGGATATGTATGCATGCCAGGGTCATAGAGGCCAGCGGGTATTTATCGTTCCTTCCAAACATCTGGTGGTTGTCAGATTGGGTTTTGGTGAGAAGGATTTTGATCATAACGAATTCCTAAAAGGGATTTTATCTGCCATCGGCGCTTCAAAATAGTCGCGAAATTTATCGAGGATTCGTTTTCAAATGCTGTTTTATCCATTATTATTTACCTTTGCCCGCTATGTTATCGCCTAAATCGAAATTTTTACCGCCCGAATGGTATCCGCAAAGCGGAGTTATGTTGACATGGCCCCATGCAAAGAGTGATTGGAGCGATCTTATTGATGAGGTAGAATATTGTTTTGTGCAGTTAGCCAACGAGATACTAAAAGAAGAAAAGTTAATAGTAGTTTGTGCCGATCCGGTAGATGTAACCTTAAAAATTGATCAGTCATTGACCGGGAACCTAATAACGGTACAGCTTGGTTCCAATGATACCTGGGCCAGGGACCATGGGCCAATTACCATGATGATCGATGGTGCACCTGAATTGTATGATTTTCAGTTCAATGGTTGGGGATTGAAGTTTCCCGCCTGGCTCGATAATCAAATCAATGATCAGATGTTCAAAGCGGGAATTTTTGCCGAAAGTGTCGGGTACACCAACTGCATGAATTTTGTTTTTGAAGGGGGCAGTTTTGAAACGGATGGGTTGGGAACCATGCTTACCACGAAGGCCTGCCTGCTTTCAAAGAACAGAAATCAGACGATGTCGAAACAACAGATCGAATCATTTCTGCTCAATACATTTGGACTTCAGCGCATTTTATGGCTTTCATCCGGGTATCTGGCAGGAGATGATACTGATAGCCACATCGATACTTTGGCACGATTCTGCCATGAGAAGTGCATCGCTTACGTCAAATGCAGCGATCCTTCGGATGAGCATTATCTTCAGCTCAAGCAAATGGAGGAGGAGATAAAGGCATTCAAAACGCTGGACGGAAGTTCCTATGAGCTGATTGAACTTCCGATGGCCGATTATGTAGAGGATGAAGCGGGAGAAAGATTGCCTGCAACCTATGCCAATTTTCTGATAATCAATAATAAAGTATTGATGCCATTCTATTCCACTTCTAAGGATGAAATTGCCCGTATAAGCCTTCAAAAGGCATTTCCTGACCGTGAAGTTGTAGGCATTGAGTGCTCAACCTTGATCAAGCAGCATGGATCGCTGCATTGTGTTACCATGCAACTTCCAATTGGAGTGATAT
>JBBIUJ010000315.1:0-5018 GCA_037440345.1 Prolixibacter sp. | reverse complement strand
TGCTCTTCCGATCTATCATCGGAATTTTTGGAGCCATGAATGCGGGGAAAAGTTCCCTGATGAACCTCATCTCCCAGCAGGAGAGTTCCATTGTGGATGCCACCCCCGGCACCACGGCCGATACCAGGGTAACGCTGATGGAACTGCATGGCATTGGCCCAGTCAAATTGATGGACACGGCCGGGTATGATGAGTCCGATGTTTTGGGTGAAAAAAAGCGGAAAAAAGTTACCGCAGCCCTGAAAGAGTGCGACCTGGTTTTGCTGGTGATCAATCCATCCTCCCCTGGTTTGCCTGCCGCGAAAGTCCTCCTGGAGATGGCCCGCACCGAAAGCAAACAAGTGTTGATCGTTTACAACCTGTTCAAAGATAAAGATGCGTTGAAAATTGGTGGATTGAAAGATCAACTGCCTGATTTGAGAAGTTTCGGGGAGATTGCGCTTTCTGCGTTGGCGGCAGATAACCGGCCTTCACTCCTGGCATTTCTGCTGCAAAACTACATTCCAAAAAATAATCCGACGAAACTGTTGCCCTTTGTTCTTGCGGATGAATTCTATGTCCTTAACATTCCAATGGATGAGGAAACCCCGCCGGGGAGGTATCTCAGACCTCAGTCCATGGCCGAAGAGTACATCACCCGTCATTGGGGCTATCCGGTCTCCTATCGGATGAACCTGGTAAAAGCTAGGGCGAAGGATGCAAGTGAAAAGAGGAGATGGGAGAGCTTTCTCGGTAGTTTTGTCCGAAGGCCCAAAGTGATCATCACCGATTCTCAGGCCATGGATATCATGAAGGATTGGACGCCTGCAGATATTGGCCTGACCACTTTTTCGATCATGATGATCAACTACATGAGCAGGGGAAAGCTGGGCAATTTTGCCGATGCTGTCCGCACAGTTGAGAGCCTGAATCCGGGTGATTCGATTCTGATTGCAGAAGCCTGCAACCACTCCAGGATCAAGGAGGACATTGGCACTGTACAAATACCCGACCTGATCGCCAAAAAATATCCGGGAGTGAAGGTCATTCACCTTTTTGGCAGGGAGTGGCCGGAGCCGGAGGAACTCAAAACGATCAGGCTGGTCATTCATTGTGGCGGTTGCATGATCACGCCCCAACGAATGGCAACCCGTTTGCGCGACCTCGAAAAGTTGAACATCCCCATCACCAACTATGGGATCTTTCTCTCCTATGTGCAGGGTAAAGGCGTACTGGAGCAAGTATTGAGACCTTGGGAATAATTTTGAATTTTTGTATTTAAAGTATTGATTTCGACTGCGGATCATCTACCTTGAGCGGTATGGTACCCTGAGCGAAGTCAAAGGGTCCAGCGGCAAGGAAGGCGAACTATAAAAGAGTATTCCCTCTTTCAGGTTAATAAATCCAGATACCTAAATGTACTGCCAAAACAGTAATTTGTTGGCTTTTATTCGATGATTCAACAAAACTGTTGTGAAATTACCTTTATAACAGTAATTTTAATCGAAAAGATTTGCTTTTAATCAATAGGTGTTGTATTTTTACCGCTATAACAATATAATTATGTTGGAACCTAAAGTATTGGCATCTGTACTTAAAAGGCATCGCAAAGCAGCAGGTCTTAGTCAGCTTCAGTTAGCAGAGATGGCCGGGGTTGGCAAAACTGTTATTTTCGATATCGAAAAGGGCAAGGAATCCGTTCAACTGGATACCTTGCGAAAAATTCTGAATGTTCTGAATATCAAAGTTCGGCTAATAAGTCCTTTTACGAACGAAATACTTTCAGATGAGATCCTCTAAAATATTGGTCAGTGGCATGGAGGCAGGTATTCTAAGCGAACTTGATTTTGGCAAAAAATATCGTTTCGAATACCTCAATGGCTATTCAGGTACACCGGTTTCCCTGACTATGCCATTAAGCCATCGGGTTTATGAGTTTGATTCATTTCCTCCCTTTTTTGATGGACTACTTCCGGAAGGTTATCAACTGGAAGGTCTGCTAAAATTCGGGAAGATTGACCGTAACGATCTCTTTTCCCAACTTGTAGCGGTTGGCAATGATTTGGTTGGCAATGTAACGGTTAAGGAGATTACAGCATGAATCGCTGCCCAATCACATACAATCCCTGTGAAGAAGATTCTTATAGTGAGAAAGGATTAAAGCTTTTGTCCCCAACATTAAAGTCACTCTCTTTGCTCGAATACACAGCGGAAGAATTACGTGTGGAAGCCATGCACAGGGCAGTAAAAATGTCTATTCAGGGAATTCAACCCAAACTAAGCGCTATTTTAAATATTAAAGATGGCCATTTCGTAATTGTAGATAAAAGCGGAAGATATATCCTGAAACCTCAACATTATATTTTTCCTGAACTTCCGCAAAACGAAGACCTCACTATGCGTTTGGCTGCCAGTATCGGTATTGAGGTACCATTGCACGGTTTAATCTATTCAAAGGATGGTTCGCTAACCTATTTTATCAGGCGTTTCGACAGGAAAGGGCAGAAAGATAAAATTGCAGTGGAAGATTTTGCACAACTAGCCGGTTTGGGTCGGGATACCAAATACAATTTTTCAATGGAAAAACTGGTGAATCTGATCGATCATTATTGCACATTTCCTGCCGTTGAAAAAGCAAAGCTATTTAAACTGGTACTTTTCAGCTTTCTGATTGGAAATGAGGATATGCACCTGAAAAATTATTCCATAATAATTAGAAATGATAAGGTGGAACTTTCTCCAGCATATGATCTACTCAATTCTTCTATCGTTATGAAAGGTGATATCGAAGAAATTGCATTATCCCTGAAAGGAAAGAAGAGAAATCTAAATAGGAATATTCTGGTCAACTATTTTGGAAAAGAACGCTGTAACCTAACTGATAAAGTCACTGAAAGAATATTGGAAACGATTCAAGCAAAATTACCCGCATGGTTTAATCTGATTGACATTTGTTTTTTATCCAATGAAATGAAGGACAAATACAGAGAGCTCATTCAAAAAAGAATAAGTATTTTAGGATTCAAATAATTCAAATAATATCAAGATCCCAACCTGAATTTTTTTCAAACCCTTCAAACAAAAAAACGATAGGCACATAGTTCACAATAGATTCTACTGTGTCCTATGTGCCTATGTGGTTATTTTTATCTCATTCTTAATTCGTAACCCTCTCCAGTTTCTTCAGCATGGAGAACATAAATGCCGCGGACAAAAGACAGCAGATGATGAAGATCGACCACAACATCCAGAGATCCAGTCTGCTCCAGAAGAAGCTTCCAACTACAAGCAGCTTATTTCCAACGGCAGTTGCCAGCAACCAGCCCCCTTGCATCAAACCCTGGAAACGCGGCGGTGCAACTTTGGAAACGAAAGAGAGTCCCATCGGACTTAGAAAAAGTTCGGCAATGGTAAAAACAAGATAGCCATTGATCAGCCAATAAGGCGTAACCCGTGAAGAGTCGGGAACAGCCTGTCCGTTTAATGTATGGGGTGAGACCATGCCAAGTGATGCAACCAGAATTAACAGGAAGGCGACAGCCGCTATGACCATGCCAAATCCTATCTTCTTGGGCGTGGAGGGCTCAATCCCTTTCTTGTTCAACCATCCAAAAATACTCATTACCAGCGGAGTCAGGAAGACAATGAACAATGGGTTGAAGGATTGGAAAATCTCGGGCGCTATGGCATTCTCGTTTTTATAACCGCTCATGAAATAATAGGCCAGTCCGGACCCAACAACAAGAAGGGCGATTCCCAACAAGCGCTCTTTGCTGGTCTTGTTTTTTCCTATGGCAACAATAAGGCCGGCTACCGCGCCAAAGACAGAGAGAAGGGATTGGGCGCTAAAGAATAGGTTCGTAAATTGTCCAACAGACTTGGCAATATAATCCCGGGCGAAGAAGGTAAGGGTCAATCCGTTTTGATGGAATGACATCCAGAAGAAGATAACAACGATAAAAACCATAATCAAAGCCATTACCCGTGGTTTCTCTTCGCTGTTGGCCATCAGGATGATCCAGGTGGCAAATGCGACGAAAAGGCCTACTGCCAAAGCGATATCCAGGTTGTTCAAACCAAAATAGATAATCAGGAAAGTAGCCGCAGATGCAAGAAGCGCTATAATCAGGGATTTAGGACCGTTTTCAATTTTGACGGATTTAGACACAACAGATTTTTCTTTGTTGGGCAGATGTTTTTGAAAGAAGACATAAACCAGCAGCGAAAGGACCATGGCTCCGGCAGCAATACCAAATGCATAGTTGTATCCGCGGGAGAAAACATCAATGTAATGATGGGCAAATTGTCCAAGGTCGCTCACTTGTCCTGAAATGGTTGCTTTCTGGGCGAGCTGCTGGAACAGCGTAGTGTCAGTCATTTTACCATCGATAAACTGGTGGCAGAGCGACGGTAAGCTTCCATCATGCAGAAATCCGTTCTTTTCCAACCACCAATTGCGAACGCCTGTCGCAGCAAAAGGGGCAAAGAAGGCGCCAACGTTGATACCCATGTAGAATACCATGAATGCAGAATCTCGAAGCTTGTTGTACTTTGGATCGTCGTAAAGTTGTCCGACGACTGCCTGCAGGTTCCCTTTGAACATTCCGTTCCCGAAAGCGATGATAAACAGCGAAACCAATGTCATGGTCAGCGAGAGTCCGGGTACGGCCATAAGAATGTAACCGGTGAGCATGATCAGGATGCCGCCGAAGATGACCAGCTTGTACTTATTGGTCGAATCAGCGACTAGACCGCCAATCAGTGCAAGGGCATAAATGCCAAAATAGAACCAACTGTAATAACTACCGGCTTCCTGTTCCGTCAATCCATATTTCACTTGTAGAAAGAGTACAAGTATGGCCATCATGGTATAAAAGCCGAACCGCTCGCCCATGTTGGCGAAAAAGGCCACGATAAGCCCTTTGGGATGTCCTTTTAGCATAAGTTTTTAGTTTGATTTATGAAACAAATATAAGAAAAAGTGACTAAAGTGACTAGAGTGAACTAAAGTGACTAAAGTTTGGGACTCCGAGGATATG
>JBBIUJ010000314.1:0-5041 GCA_037440345.1 Prolixibacter sp. | reverse complement strand
CCAACATCATTCCAAGGCAACTTTGGGGAATACAGCCGAAAGCACCCGGATTCGCAAGGGTTCGGATCCATCCCCAAATGGGTGATTTGAAATTCAGCACCATCAAAACACCCACATCGCTTGGTTCAATCAAAGGCGAATATCGGACTATTAACGACCAGATAACCAGTTATACCATTGAATTACCTCCAAAAATGACCGGGGATTTCATACTGGATGATTCTTCAAATAGGGTGATTATTCTCAACGGAAAGATGATCAAAACTGTCGGTTCTGTCATCCGGATAAATTCCGGCATCAACAAATTGGAAATAAAATGGAAAACGCATTAATCCCTTAATCATTGTTATTGTCTAAGAGAAAGTCAGGAAATGTATTACAAAAAATTTCACGCAAAGAACACAAAGAGAATCGCAAAGGAACGCAAAGTGTGATTCCAAAATCTTTGCGTCTTACTTTGCGTTCTTTGCGTGAAACAAACTATCAACCAAATAGCAATATCATTCAAATTCACAATCATCAAAAAACAGAATTTATGAAACAAAACGAAGCCTCAAGACGATCATTTTTAAAGAGTGCGGCCGCCCTCTCAGCTGCTGCTGCACTCCCAACTTTACTAACAAGTACTGCATCAGGAGCCAATCCTGCACAGAAGCCGGTTGCCGCAAGCGATAAGGTTAACCTGGCATGCTGTGGAATTGGCAACCAGGGCGGATCAGACGTCAAATCATTTTTCAAAACAGGCCTATGCAACATCGTAGCCCTGTGCGATGTCGATATGGGCGCCCCGCACACCCAGGAAATACTCAAAATGTTTCCGGATGTTCCCCGCTTTCAGGATTTCAGGGTGATGATGGACAAGATGGGTAACCAAATTGACGCAGTATCTGCCGGAGTTCCCGACTTTGCACATTTTCCGATTGTTATGCACGCGATGGCAATGGGCAAACACGTTTTCACGGAGAAACCGATGGGCCGCACCTTCAATGAGGTCGAGCTGATGATCAAAGGGGCCAAGAAATATAAAGTGGCCACCCAGATGGGCAACCAGGGCCACTCCGAGGCCAACTATTTTCAGTTCAAAGCATGGAAAGAGGCTGGCATCATCAAGGATGTAACCGCTATCACCGCTCACATGAACTCGGCCAGAAGATGGCACGGTTGGGATTTCAAAAATGCGAAATACCCCGAGAAACAAGATATTCCTGCCACTCTCGACTGGGAAACCTGGCACATGACCACCAAACTGCACCACGATTACAACAAGGACTACATCAATGGACAATGGCGCTGCTGGTACGATTTCGGAATGGGCGCATTGGGCGACTGGGCTGCGCACATCATCGATACGGCGCACGAATTTCTTGAACTGGGACTTCCCTATGAAATTGATTGCCTGAAAGCTGAAGGTTACAACACCTACTTTTACCCTCAATCTACCACTCTCCTCTTCAAATTTCCAAAACGCGGAGAGATGCCTCCACTTGAAATCACCTGGTACGACGGGGTCAACAATGTACCGGAAGTTCCCGAAGGCTATGGTTCAAGCGCCACCCTCGATCCGAATATTCCACCGGCCAGCAACGGGAAGATCCAACCTTCCAAACTGAACCCCGGAAAGATCATCTACAGCAAAGAGTTGACTTTTAAAGGTGGTTCACATGGCAGTACCTTGTCAATAATCCCGGAAGCGAAAGCCAAAGAGATGGAATCAAAACTTCCCGAAGTTCCAAAAAGTCCTTCCAACCACTATGCCAACTTCCTGAAAGGTTGTAAGGGCGAAGAAGTTTGCCGCTCCAGGTTTGAGATTGCCGGACCACTCAGCCAGGTGTTCAACCTCGGTGTTTTGTCACAACAGCTCAAAACAAAACTGCTGTTCGACCGCGAAACCAAGCAGATCACCAACAACAAGATCGCCAACGAAATGTTGGTTGGCGCACCACCACGCAAGGGTTGGGAGCAGTACTACAAAATTTAATACCCCCTTTACACCTGTCAGCGTTTTTGAAACCTCCTGTCAGCGTTTTTGAAACCTGACAGGTGTAAATACCCTTCGACCCTTCGGCTTCGTTCAGGGACCACTCCCTTCAGGGACCGGATCCGCAATCCAAAACCCACTGGCTATCAAACTAAATCCCATGTCTAAATTAAAGGTTTCATCGTTTGTAGTTTTTCTCTGCATCTGTGGCTTCACAAATGCCCAAAACCCGCATATCCTGGTCACCAATGCGGATAAACCATCCGTTTTGGCCAAAGTGAAAGAACAGCCATGGGCTAAAACCATCTTCGAAGAGATGCAGAAAACTGTCACTCCCTATGTCGAGCGGCATGTCACAGATCCCCAATGGATATTGAGCCGATATCTCATGAACCGCATTCCTGGTAAGCATTATACCACCGTATACTCGGATAATTCCGGCATGGGACTGATCAAATGGGAAGGAAATGCACCCTATCCTACCGTGAGGGTCTCCACCTACCTCAGGTCGCCGATCACTGAGAAAGGGGCATCCTACCGTCCTCCAACCATTGAAGAATTGGTTCCCAACGATACCTCGCGGGTGATGAACCTTTACAATCCGGAAACAGGACGCAAGGAATGGATCGACCCGCAGGCATTTATTACCGATATCAATGGCAAGATCAACAATCTTGCGCTGAACGCAGCCATCGTCTATTGGCTGAATGGCGATAAAAAATATGCCCGATTTACTGCCGATTTGCTCGATCAATGGGCCAAAGGAGCATACTACCAGCAGCCAATCGTCGGGCCTTGCCGTACCGGTTTTCTGGACATGCAGACGTTGGGCGATCAAAGCTACCGCTCTATCATCCTGGCTTATGATTTTGTAAAGCCTTTCATGCAGCAAAATGGTTACGATCTTCACTGGTACGAAACAGTCTTTGAGAAATTTGCCTCAACCCTGGCCTTCCGTGGATTCTGGAACAACAACTGGTATGCAGCCGAAAGTTCTACCATGGTTTTTGCCGCACTCAACCTCGAGAACAAGCAAAAACAAGATTATTATCTGCAGTTTATCCTCTCGAAAGACACCATCAACGGGGGATGCGGACAGTTGGCGCTTCCCTCGACGGTAAAAAACTGGCTAACACCGGATGGTCACTGGAAAGAGCCGGGTGGCTACCACAATTATCCGGTGGGAAATCTCCTGGTGGCATCATTGGCGCTCGAAAAAAACGGACATGATGTCTTCAGACAGTTCCCGGCACTGTTTAAGGCCTCCTACGCCATGCTGAAATACTCCTTCCCCAATCTGACCGTTGGCGGTTTCGGGGATACCGGCAGGGCTTCCCAAAGCGCGGAATCGCTGGAAATCGGACTAATCGGCGCCGTCAAATACAACGATCCGATTTTGCCAGACATGCTGGCCTCCATGAACAAACTGATCGAAGGTGGAAAATACAAACGCGAAGATTCAGGATTCCTGGGATTGCTCACCTTTCTTCCCGACCTGCCCGCCACCAACAGCGACTTCCGTTGGCCCCGAACCGGAGCGCTCGATTTTGCGCGCTACTTTATCCAGCGAAACGGCTCCGACCCTCAAACCGGATTGATGATCGGAGTCCAGGGAGCCACCTACAACCACAACCATTGCAACGGAATGGCGATGGAGCTGTACGGTCTGGGAGAGGTTCTTGGCATCGATGCAGGTACCGGTCCCAACTACGAACATCCGCTGCACCGCAATTACTACAGCCAGTGGGCCGCTCACAATACGGTCGTCGCTGCAGGATCTTCCTCTTCAATCCCTTTCAGCGGTGCGGCAGGCACAAAAAATATCGGTCAGATCGAACTCGCGGCCATTGAACCCACGCCCGACCAGGAAGCTGTCTCGCCCAACTGCTCGTTTACAGACACGCGCTATTTCGACAAATCGACCAATACCAACCAGTCGCGCACACTTGCCATTGTCCGCACCTCCGAAACAAGCGGCTATTATGTCGACATTTTCAGGTCTGACAATGCCACCAGCAACGACTATGTCTACCACAACATCGGCGACGGGCTCACCTTCATGGACAGCCATCGCGACAAGATCAATACCATTGCGACCAGCTATCCTCGAACTGAAAAAGATTACCCGGGTTTTCGTTTTTTAACGGATGTAGAGAAACTGGATGGTTGCAAAGACAACCTGACCGCACTTTTCTCCATCAAAGATGACAATTCAGATGATCTGTTTCTTCAGCTTTTGGTTGCCGGCGATGAAGGACGGACTTATTACAAGGCAAAATCCCTTAAGACCAAGACTTCAGGCAGACATTATGCCGGCTCCCCGCTACCGGTTTTTACCATCCACACCGATGCTGAGGCAAAAACAAAACCTTTTGTCGCGGTTTTTGAACCCTACAAAGGAAAAGATGGCTACACCATCGATCGAATTGTATCGGAAAAGACATCCGATCCTGCCTATTTTACCGCCCTTATAGTCTACAACAAAAACAATACTTACCAGGAAATCTATCAATCAACCGATCCTGGTAAGACGAACAGTTCCAAATCCGGATCTCTAAAGGGATACTATGCTGTCGCAACCGTCCAAAAAGGACAACCAGGACAACTTCTTTCCCTTTACCTTGGAAAAGGGAAAGAAGTTAACTGGGGCGGCTATACCTTGAAATCCATGACCGAAATTGGCTCAGCAAATCTTGAACTTACTGATAATAAGTTAAAAATATCCTGCAATACTAAAATTGAAATCAGAATTCCCCTGTCCGACTCAAAAAAATTCAGTCTTCAGGATGGTGCGAAAACAATCGATTTGAAGAATTTCCGTTCAGGTTCGCAGATAGTGATCGAAGTGCCTGAAGTTTATAATGGAATAATTAACCTAAAATAATGATGGTTATGATACGAATTCTCGCCATTCTGCTCATTCTTCCAATGTCCATTTTTGCACAGAAGTCAGCTGTTCGGACAGACGCTGTCCAAAAAACTGGACAACCATCAGACAGAAAGGTTGAAATTAATTACGATGAGAGCAAGGTTCCCGCCTATACGCTTCCTTCCCTGTTAATC
>JBBIUJ010000313.1:0-5083 GCA_037440345.1 Prolixibacter sp. | reverse complement strand
TAATTAACAAAGAAAAGAAAAAGTAGCAAAAAGTAAAGAAAATCAACAACATACACAATATTTCAAAGAACTAGTAACAATTTTTGTTTGTAACTATACAAATCTAAATGGACTCAAAGGAAAACACAAAGGTCACAAAATAAGCAATTTCCTTTGTGACCTTTGTGTTTTCCTTAGGGCCCTTTGTGTTTAAATTTTGGTAACTGCTAATTCCATTTTACCTGGTCATTCGACCTGATTCCGCTTGCGGGGAAAGGATGCTTTTCGTCAAAAGGATAGAGCGCTTTCTGGTCTTCGATTACAATCATATCCTCTTTTACGGTACCATCCGGATTCATGGCTTTGGTAACGTCCAATCCCAGATATTTGGCTAAAAACGGGTAGACCGCCGCCCTTTTGTTGACATCATAACCATGCTTGTCGTTGGGAAGGTGAACATTCTGCACCAAATCCGATTTACCAAAGAAATTATAAATGTATTTCAGATGAGGAAGTTCTACTTCAGGGTTGTTTTTGGTCCAGTCGCCACTGTCCGAGACCAGCAACATGGGCCTGGGAGCCGCACAGGCTGCGATCTCCACATTGTTCGTCTGATATCCGACATCTTTGTGAATAGGCATGCCACTTTCGCAAACACAGCCGCCAAAGAAATAGGCCGAGACCATTACTACCGGAACAGATACTTTCACCCGGTTGTCGATGGCCGTGAGCAAAAATGTCTGTGTTCCACCGCCGGAAGCGCCGGTACAGGCAATCTTTTCAGGATCGGCGCCCATTTCCAAAATAAAATCGAGGCAACGGATGCTGTTCCAGAGTTGTAATTTGAGTATTTCCGGATGATCGTGCTTCCATCCAAGCTCTTCCATCTGTCCATAACCGACCATATCGTAACCAAAAACCATCGCTCCCATGCGCGCCATGGCCGCGAACCTCTTCTGCGCATCCGGCCGGTATCGTCCAACATCGCCCTTCTTGTGCCAATGACCATGAGGACTGATTATTCCCGGCAATTTGCCTTTGGCATTGGTAGGTGTGTACAAACTTCCGGTTACATAAACCCCTGGCAAACTTTCAAAAGCCACATTTTGTACCTGGTAACCATCGTACACCCTTTTGGTGCCAATGATTGGGTTCAAAGGGCACTTCTTCGGGAATTTGGTCAAACCTGTACCCTTAAGAATATGTTCCTTGATTAGTTTGGCGCGCTTCTCCCAGTCCTTTTGAGATGTATAGCTTTTTTTCTGATTTTCCAGAAATTCCTTTCCCTGCTGCTCAGTGAAATAATCCCCCTGACAAAGCATGCTTTGCAAAGGTTTGGGCGCATTCTCCTGTTTCTGACCATATGATGGGGCAAATGCAAGCAAGAGAGAGCTGACAATCAATAAATTGAAAATTTTCCTCATTTTGTTAATGAATTAATAGTTTGGTTCTAAATTAAGTAAAATATTAATCTAACTTTCAATGCGAAATTTATCAAAATACAATGATGAATTGGGAAAGAGTTTACGAAATACCAAAAATTTCTCTCGATCAAAAAAATTTGGTAGTTTATGGAGATCACAAACCAGCCGATCTGCAGATGATGTTCACGGTTTTGACTTCTGATGAAATCGCCTACGCAAACAGAATCAGGGCTTCTATCCAAAGAAATACCTGGATTTCCTGTCATGTGACCCTAAGAATAATGCTTGCCAGCTTGCTTGGATTGAATCCTCCTGCCGTCGAAATTAAAAAGAACAAGTTTGGGAGACCATTCCTGGTAAATTCAAAACTGTTTTTCAATCTGAGCCATACAGACAACTCCTATTTATTGGGATTTAGTTTGACAGGAAAAATCGGTGTCGACATCGATAAGTTATCAGGGGAGGAAGATTTGGACGAATTGATCGAATATGCTTTCTCCAAGGAAGAGGCTGACTTTTGTAAAAATGGCAATTCTTATTACCGTTTTTTAGAGATATGGACCCTAAAAGAGGCACTCCTCAAAGCTGCTGGAGTTGGATTGGTAGACGACCTGAAATCAATTAACGTATCCGGAAAGACTAACAATCAATTGGATTTATTAAGATTTCAGCGAGAATCTTTTAGTTGTCCGACGGGGGAAACCGGCAGCATTGTATTCAGGGGAACTGATCCTGTTCGGTACAGTTGGTATTAAATAACTTATATGTTCATTGGTCGAAATTTGAGCAGTTTAAATTATTAGAAAATATTAACATCCCAAGAACATAAACTACTTTAAATTATTAAATTCATGCGCTTCAATTCAACCAGGTTCAAACCTAATTTAGACAAAATATAAATATTTAATATACTGGTTGTCAACGTATTAAAAAATTTATTCAAAATCATATCTTAACCTCTTTGCATGAAAGTCACCATAGTCGGAAGTGGATACGTTGGTCTTGTGACAGGCACTTGTTTCTCGGAAGTCGGTATAGAAGTCACTTGTGTTGACATTGATCAAAAGAAAATTGATAGTTTAAAAGACGGAATTGTCCCCATTTATGAACCCGGGCTTGAGGAGATGTTGCTCCGAAACATGAGAAAGGGAAGATTGAAATTCTCGACCTCGCTTGCAGAGGCTTTGGAAGATTGCGAAGTCCTTTTCACGGCAGTCGGTACACCACCCGATAAGGATGGTAGTGCAGACTTGCAGTATGTGCTGAGCGTAGCCCGGGATTGTGGCAAATACATGAAGGACTATCTCCTCATCGTTACAAAGAGTACTGTTCCGGTCGGAACCGCCCAAAAGGTCAGAAAAGTCCTTCAGGAGGAGTTGAATAAGCGCGGTGTAGCCATTCCTTTTGATGTTGCTTCCAACCCTGAATTTCTGAAAGAGGGGGCTGCCATCGATGATTTCCTTAAACCCGACCGAATTGTGGTTGGTCTCGATTCACCGAGGGCTGAAGATTTGATGAAAAGTCTCTACAAGCCGTTTACGCTCAATGGCCATCCCATCATTTTTATGGACATCACCTCGGCCGAGATGACCAAGTATGCTGCAAATGCCATGCTGGCCACCAAGATCAGTTTCATGAACGACATCGCCAACCTGTGCGAAATCGTCGGAGCCGATATCAACATGGTGCGGAAAGGTATCGGGTCAGATTCCAGGATTGGCAACAAATTTATCTATCCTGGTATTGGATACGGCGGATCCTGTTTCCCAAAAGATGTGAAAGCCTTGATTCATACGGGTGAAGAGTCCAAATATGATTTGCGGGTTTTAAAAGCGGTCGAAGCGGTAAACCAGGACCAAAAATCCGTTCTTTTCCGGAAGGTCCGTAATTATTTCAGGGGAGATCTGAAAGATAAAAACATTGCCGTTTGGGGATTGTCTTTTAAACCACAGACAGACGACATGCGCGAAGCTCCTTCCATCGTTATAATCAAGAAATTACTGGAAGCGGGCGCCAATGTGAAAGCATATGATCCTGTTGCCATGAAAGAAGCTGCGCGCATATTGGGAGATACGATTTCCTATGCCGAAGATCAATACGAAGCCCTTATTGATGCCGACTGTCTGCTTCTGGTGACGGAATGGTCCGAGTTCAAATTCCCGAACTTTAAAATCGTTAAAAAGTTGCTGAACAAACCGGTTATTTTTGACGGCCGGAACATTTACGAAGTGGCGGAAATGCAGAGACAGGGATTTGAATATTTTTGCATAGGTATTGATACAACCACTTAAGTAATTGAAAATTGACAATTGACAATTGACAATTGACAATGATGTACATGATTGCCCTACTAAGTAATACTAAAATAAATGGTTGACTTAGATATTTCTCATCACCTGAGAAATCATCCAAACGAACTATAGCGTATGCCTTCTATTGGCGAAAGGTTTTGAAATTTATAAGATCGAAAATATGATCAGGAAAAAAGTTTTAGTCACCGGAGGTGCCGGTTTTGTCGGATCCCATCTTTGTGAAAGATTGCTGAACGACGGCCATGATGTCGTTTGCCTCGACAATTATTTTACTGGTCAGAAGCAAAACATCGTTCATTTGCTCTCCAACCCCTACTTTGAACTGATCCGTCACGACGTTACCAACCCGTTTTACATCGAAGTAGACGAGATCTACAACCTGGCCTGTCCTGCCTCACCCATCCATTACCAGTACAATGCCATCAAAACAATGAAGACCTCCGTAATGGGCGCCATCAACATGTTGGGTCTGGCAAAGAGGGTTAAGGCTAAGATACTACAGGCATCCACCAGTGAAGTTTACGGAGATCCGAAGGTGCACCCGCAAAAGGAAACCTACTGGGGACATGTGAATCCAATTGGAGAAAGATCCTGTTATGATGAAGGGAAAAGAGCAGCCGAAACGCTTTTCGTCAATTATCACAACCAGAATAATGTCCGCATCAAAATCATCAGGATTTTCAATACCTATGGTCCCCGAATGCATCCTCATGATGGAAGGGTTGTATCGAATTTTATCGTACAGGCCTTGCAGAACAAGGATATTACCATCTATGGAGATGGTATGCAAACCAGAAGTTTTCAGTATGTCGACGATTTGGTGGAGGGGATGATCAGGATGATGGCTTCGCCCGAAAGTTTTACAGGACCGGTCAATATTGGGAATCCGAATGAATTTACCATCATGCAGTTGGCCGAAGCAGTGATCCAACTAACCGGTTCAAAATCGAAAATTGTAAGGATGCCGTTGCCTTCCGACGATCCCATGCAAAGACAGCCCGACATCGAATTGGCTAAAAAAATGTTGAATTGGGAGCCTAAAATTCAATTGAAAGAGGGATTGATCAAATCCATTGAGTATTTTGCTGCAACGATTTAAATTTTGGATATGTCTACAATTGACTGGGAACAATTCGATGCGAATTTTCAATATTACGACAAGGAGATTATCGTTGAGGTCATCGAAAATTTCTTCGAAGAGTTTGAAGAACGGCTGAATACCATTGAAAAAAATATTACGGACAACGATCTTAATCAGCTCTCTTTCAATGCACACAGCATGAAAAGTGTAATCGGAAATTTTATGGCGCCGGCGCCCCACGAGCTGTGCAGACGAATTGAGGAGTTGGCCAAACAAGATTCATCAGA
>JBBIUJ010000312.1:0-5087 GCA_037440345.1 Prolixibacter sp. | reverse complement strand
CACAGGATCGGGTGGGGTAAAAGCATCCGGACTCAAAACCAAAGATGTCAATGTTCTTTTATCAGGCTCAGGAAATTGTGCGGTAAACGCATTGGAGAAACTCACCTGCAAGATTGCTGGATCGGGCGGTGTCACATACCTTGGGAATCCAGCCATCGAAAGCACAATCGTTGGTTCAGGTACAGTGAAAGAGGCAAAATAAGTTATAATGCTACGGCCTGATAATTTGTATCTCTCCGCCAACACCCAGTTTCAGGATGGAGGAGGGTTTGCTTTTGCTCAGGTCGTCCTGACGGTATTGCACCACATAATCTACAGATGATATGATCCCCTCGCTTATTTCGTCAAAATTTTGAGGAGTAGGTTCCCCCGAAATATTGGCCGATGTAGAGACAATGGGTCTTCGGAATCGCTGAATCAACTGTTCGGTAAAGCTCTCGGTGGTAACCCTGATTCCTATCGATCCATCGGATGCGATCAAATTTGGAGCCAGATTTTTAGCACCCGGATAGATGATGGTCAATGGTTTATCTGCCACTTCAATCAATTGCCAGGCAACCTCAGGAACCTCCCTGACGTAAGAGTTAAGCATATTCTGATTTTCAATCAACACCAGCATGCTCTTGACATCTTCGCGCTGCTTGATCTCAAAAATACGTTTTACCGCCTCTGGGTTGGTGGCATCGCAACCCAGTCCCCAAACAGTATCGGTCGGATAGAGGATCACACACCCCTGACGCAATACTTCTACAGTCCTTTTTAAATCCTCGTGTGAAAACATGTCGTTATCTTTTGTGTCCCTTTGTGCTGCCCTTAGAGACCTTTGTGTTGAATTTTCTAACCACAAAGGTCTCTAAGGATTGCACAAAGGACAGAAAGTAAAAGGTTTAACTCGAAATACTATTTTACCTCTATAAAATGCTTGTTCTCGAAGAGCCTGTAATTGAATATCTTTTCGAACCAATAGAGGACAAAATACCTGAGGGTGAATTTCTTCTTTTTCTCCGAGAGTTCCGGATGCCAGTTGAGTTGCTCCAGTCTTTTCTTCATCACGATGGGATGTGTCTCTTTGAAACGGGTCAGACTGTCGATCGATTGAGCATAGTCGTATTCGGATGATGTTTGGTTGATCGTTTTGATGTGTTTTGAGTCAACCGACCAATATTGTTTGCTTCCCTCCAGCTTCTCTTTCATCTTTTTTGGCGGACGGACCCATCCGTAATGGTACATGGAGGCATCAATAAACTTACCGGTCAGTTTACGGGCATCCTTCCAGCGGAATCCCTGGGCGTCGTTCCATGAACGTATGTTTTTGTCGTTGCGGATGATGCGAACCTCGCTGCGGTACCATCTGCGTGAATCGGCCAGATAGTCATAAGTCCCGTAGAAATGGCTGTAGTGGAAAATCAGTCCATCGACAGCCTTGTTCGAAAGATTCTCTTCCATGGCGGTACGGATGACCGGCAGGTATTTCTCGTGTACCACCTCATCGCCTTGTATGTAAAAACACCAATCATATTCAGGCGGAATCGCATCAAAAGCCTTGTTGGTCTCAGAGGCAAGTACCCTTCCCTTCTCTTTAAGCGTGGGATCCCATACCGTGTTGATGATCTGAATCTTATCGGATCCGATGGATTGAATCAACTCCAGGGTACCATCATCACAGTCGCCAACAGCGACCAAAAAATGATCGCAAAGAGGCAGGATAGAGGTAATGGCTTCCACAATTGGATAGTCGAACTTCACTCCATTTTTCACAAAACTAAATCCGCAGACTTTCAAGGCACTATTGGTTTAGCGTTTTTATTCCAGGCAGTTGGCTTTTAGCTTTTTAAACAATAAAATTGGGCAGTTGGCCAAAATTCAGTGTAGCGAAATAGTCATCCAACGTCTCAGCCCTTCTGATTTCGACCACCTCTCCGTTCGTGCGCCGCAACAACTCAGCCGAGCGCAATTTACCGTTGTAGTTGAAACCCATGGCATGACCGTGTGCGCCGGTATCATGAATAACCACCAAATCCCCTGGCGTCATTTTAGGCAAAACCCTGTTGATGGCAAATTTGTCGTTGTTCTCACAAAGGGAGCCTGTTACATCGTACATGAATTTTGAGGGGTTCTCTTCATTTGAAAGAACAGTTATGTGGTGATAGGATCCATAAAGGGCAGGCCGCATCAGATTGGCCATTGATGCATCCAACCCTGCATATTTCTTGTAGGTATTTTTGATGTGTAGTACCCTGGAAACCAGGAATCCAAATGGACCGGTAATGGCCCTTCCCGATTCAAAATAGATTTTCAGCGGATCAAGGCCATTGGCTACAATGAACTGCTCATATCCTTTTTTGATTCCCAGGCTCATTCTGTCGAGGTCAACAGCTTCCTGATCCGGCTTGTATGGAATACCTATTCCGCCGCCCAGATTGGCAAATTCGAACCGGATACCCAAAGTCTGGTACAATTCGACAACTAATTCAAACAGGATGGTGGCGGTTTCGACAAAATAGTCAGGATTCAGCTCATTTGAAGCTACCATGGTATGTATACCGAACCGCTTGATTCCCTTGTCGCGCAATATTTTATACCCTTCAAAAAGCTGCTCACGAGTAAAGCCATATTTCGCCTCTTCGGGATGACCGATGATGGCGTTTCCCTCCTTGAGCGCCCCGGGATTGTATCTGAAACAGACCAACTCAGGCAAACCGACTTGCTCTTCGAGGAATTTGATGTGACCAAAGTCATCGAGGTTGACGATTGCACCAAGTTCAATGGCCTTCTTGTATTCGTAGGCCGGAGTGTCGTTCGAGGTAAACATGATCTCTTCCCCGCGCATTCCTACCCGCTCGGCAAGAGACAATTCTGCCATCGAACTGCAGTCGATTCCAAATCCTTCCTGACGCAATATCTTCATTAAAAATGGGTTCGGAGCAGATTTGACTGCATAAAATTCTTTAAAACCTGGATTCCAGGAGAACGCCTGAACAAATTTTTGGGCATATTCACGCATTCCCTTTTCATCGTAAATATGAAATGGTGTAGGAAACTTATCTGCAATTGCTGTTACTTCTTCTTTTGAAAATGGTAATTTCTTCTCGTTCATCGTAAAAAAATTGAAAGCGCAAATTTACAAAAAAACAGCAAGCGATACTATTTAAAACTATTCTAAGAAAGAAGAAATTGTTAATTATTAAATCACCGGAATAGTTCCCGGCTAAGTATCCCGGATGCAATTTCGCGGACTTCTCCGGTAAGCCGGATGTTCCAGCCCTCATCCACCTCAAGTTTCAGGAATCCACCCGGCATTTTAACCGAAATGTCCCGATCGGTAAGCCCCCTTCTAATCATTACAGCTGCTATGGCGCTGGAGGAGCTGCCCGAAGCCTGGGTAAACCCGGCACCCCGCTCCCAGATCAACGCCTCTACCTCATTCCTGGAGATAACTTTAACGAATTGTACATTGATCCGGTTGGGAAACATTGGATGGTTTTCGATCAGCGTTCCTACCCGTTTGATCTCTTCCTCATCAAGTTTTTCACGTAAAACAACACAATGCGGATTACCGACAGAAACGCAATGGAAACGGTATTCGTTCCCGGCAATAGAGACTGGTTCGTTGAAACACTCCTCCTTTGAAAAAGTTACCGGTATTTCGGCTGACAGGAAATTGGCCTTCCCAATGTCCACCCTAATCATAAAGGCTTTCCCATCGACCAGTTCAAGGACATGTGCCGTAACGACTCCCCCCAAAGTATCGATGGTAAAATGATGCTTTCCAGTAAATCCGTAGTCAAAGAGGTATTTGGCAAATATCCTGAGCCCGTTTCCGCTTTTTTCGGCTTCAGAACCATCCGGATTGAGGATGCGCAGTCCAAAATCAGCCTTCCCGGTAGGTACTTTGAGCAGAATTCCATCAGAGCCAATACCAACATGGATGTTGCACAACTGGATGATTCGCTCTTTGGAAAGTTCAAAATCGATCGCAGCCTGATCAAACACAATGTATTCGTTTCCAAGTCCATGCGCTTTAACAAAAAAATTCATCTCCATAACAGCCGGATTGTAGGGTTTGCCGTAAAAATAGCCAAAAATTTATTTCGTATCTTTGCAGATCGACAATGTTTACATCAAAAGTACTATTAGATATGGCAAGAATCAACGAAAATTATCTGAAACTTCAAGCAGGTTATTTGTTTCCCGAAATAGGACGTCGTGTGCGCGAATTTGCAAAGGCAAATCCAGATAAAGAGATCATCAGAATGGGCATCGGGGATGTTACGCAACCCCTTACACCAACTGTGATCAAGGCATTTCACGAAGGAGTGGAAGAGATGGCTTCAGCAGCCTCGTTCAAAGGCTATGGTCCTGAACAGGGTTATGAGTTCCTGCGCCAAGCAATCGCCAGGCACGATTATCATGCACGTGGCGTTGAAATCTCGGCAGATGAAATATTTGTCTCCGATGGATCGAAGTGTGACACCGGAAATATTCAGGAAGTTTTTGGAAGTGAGAACAAGATAGCAATTTGCGATCCGGTTTATCCGGTATATGCCGACACTACCGTGATGTCGGGCAAGACAGGCCAATGCGGGTCCAACGGATATTTTGACGGTATTGTCTACATGCCTTGCAACGAAGGGAATGGATTTCTTCCGGAACTCCCAATAGAACGGCCTGATCTCATCTTCCTATGTTTTCCCAATAATCCTACCGGGACAGTCGCCTCCAAAGAGGTACTGAAGAAATGGGTTGATTATGCCATTGAAAACAAAAGCATCATTTTATATGACGCTGCCTATGAGGCATTTATAACAGATCCGGCAATTCCCCACTCTATTTATGAGATTGAAGGGGCAAAATCGGTAGCCATAGAATTCAGAAGTTTCTCCAAAACCGCCGGTTTTACCGGAACGCGTTGCGCATTTGCAGTTATACCGGACGAGTTGATGGCTTACGATGAGGCCGGCCGGTCCCATCAGGTAAAACCCTTGTGGATGAGGCGGCATACTACAAAATTCAACGGCGTCTCTTACCCTGTCCAAAAAGCGGCGGCAGCCATCTATTCGGAAGAGGGAGCCATAGAGGTAAAAGCG
>JBBIUJ010000311.1:0-5103 GCA_037440345.1 Prolixibacter sp. | reverse complement strand
TTTCTCAAACTTGAAACTGCCGAGATAGATCCAGGTGCCACCGCCGATAGATTGATTGACGGTGAAATTTGTGGTGCCGCCTGCATGATGAACCGAATAATGGGCATCAGTAACATTATTATCATCGGCCGAATAGGAGATATAGACCGAGTAATTCGCTGTTTCAGGAATATCGGGCAAATAGCTGGCCATGGCATCCGCTTGACTTTTTGCACCTATGGTTTTGGCATGTCCAAGCTGAAATGGATTCTCCCCGTCAAACAAAAACGGATACTTTAATCCATAGCCGGGTTTGTCGGTAGTTTGCCACGCGCCCGTTTCATGGTATTCAGAATTGGCAGAAGATTTTTCGGTATCCACAATCACCTCTTTAGATCCAAAATCCCTTTCCCGTGGAAGCCAAACAGTGGCCCCGGCATTTTCGAGCATGGGTGTGAGATAGGGAACCACAAAACTCAGTGTCCAGATATCTTCGACAGTCAGGAAATCCCTTGCCCGCTGCCATTCCCACCGATCCAGCGTGTTTTCATAGTACCAGCCATGACTTTGCCACAGCGCGATGTTGCGACTATCGAGCCCTTTGGTGAATTTAGCATTTCTGGTCTGCTTAACGACAATTGGTGACGGTCTCTTTGCTGGAACTGATAGCCGCGAAAGATCTACTTCCGATGAATTTGTTCGATAAAAATTTGGCACCAACTGGCCGATCTCTTTGCCCATGGAAGAGATGGATAAGTTGCTTTTTCTGAATTTTCTACCGAGAAGATGTTTGTAATCAGCGTAGTATCTTTGAACATCTTCCTGCCGGAAGGGAATCTCCGCAAAAGTGGCTGTCATTTGGAGGTCGATTTTCCCTCCCTTGGGATCCATTTTCAGCGTATCCACCTTGAATTTATAGCCCTTTCCGACCGAAGCGTTTTTTGCAAACTGAACGGATGCAACTTTGGCTTTTTCGTAAAGTCTTTTGACCCTGTCGGCTCCCGAAACCTCAGCCGACAAAAGTAAAATCAACACCCAAAAGCTATATTTAAATCTCATCACACCTCTTTTAATTAATCCAATAATCCCAACATCCCCTCATCTAAATCCGCAATCACACCTTAATGAAAATACGCTTTTTCCACAAAATGTACCCCAGCATCCAGAAAAGAACAACGTGAGCTATGGCGTACAGTAACGAACCGTTCAGTTCACCGGCCATTGGAAGGAAGATTTCATTATAAAGCCAGGTAGAGCCATTCACAACCTTGCCGTCGGCCATTGTTATGTGGACCATTCGTCCCAGGATCCTGGCCCACAGGCCGGAGAAAGCGAAAATGAAGAGAGGGTTCATACCAAAGACAACAAAAAATGAGCTCCATTTGGTATAGCCTTTCACATCAATCAGCCAGATCAATAATCCAAGTACCAAAGAGGCCCATCCGGCAGTATAGATTACATATGAGCTTGACCAGATTGGTTTGCAAAGCGGAAACCAGAGTCCCCAGATCCAACCAATCACAATGGCAATTATGCCTGCCAGCGAGAGAATGGTAGGAACTTTTGCCTTGGGTACCTCTTTGATGGCGTATCCTACCAAATATCCAATTATTACCGTGACAATGGCAGGCAATGTGCTGAAGACCCCTTCCGGATCAAATGGAATTCCGAACCCTTTGTAAAGATGGGATACGCCAAATAGCGCGGTATCGAAGCCACTGGCAGGGTTTCCGGCTAAAGAATATGGGTCTGCTCCACCCGCCAGCACTACCAAACCCCAATAAACAAGTAGGATCGCTCCTCCAATGTAGGGCAGATATTTTTTATTTACAGACAATACGATTATGGCAGCAAAGCCATAAGCCAGGGCAATCCTTTGCAAAACCCCCATGATCCTGAGTTTCGAAAAGTCGTAATTCCATTGTGGAAATGAGTTGAGAAAGAGTCCGATGGCAAATATCAACAGGGTGCGTTTCCCGATTTTCAGGAGAGATTCCCGGTTAAGTTGATTGCCATATTTTGAAAAAGAGAAATACATGGAAGCCCCCACAACAAAAAGAAAAAATGGGAAAACCAGGTCAGTTGGGGTGCATCCCTGCCAGGACGCGTGTTCCAAAGGGGCATAGATATGGGCCCAGCTCCCTGGGTTATTGACAAGGATCATCAGGGCAACAGTCATCCCCCGAAGGACGTCAAGGGCAAGGTACCTTTGGTTTTGCTTTGTTTGGTCAGTCATTGCTTCAATGCTTTTTGAATTTCACCATGTCACTTTCGGTATGAGAAGGGCTTAATGCCGTAACTACATATCTGTACCTGGCAGGTCTATACCCTTTTGCTGCGGACAATAGAATCTTTTCGTAGGAGGTTGTGAAAATGATTTTGTCGGGATTCTCAATTTTTTTTCTTTGCAGGAATTTGAAACGATAAATAACAAAGAGGGTACTATTTTCCTGTTTTTGCCACGACAATACGATGTTTTTTCCCTCCTTCTGCACGATAGCATTAATCGGTTTGCCTGGTATGACCGGAACGACCATCGGATTGACAGGTGTAAGTGCAGGAAAGCGATAATGATCTGCCAAAAGTTTCTCTTTTACCGAAAGCGGGTTTTTGTTAAGGAACTTGGCGCTAAAATACATACTTCCATTCACCCCGGGGATGGAGCGGTTCAGTGAGAGTTGTTTGGTAATTTCGTCCGAACTTCTCCAGGATTGATCTCTTGATGCTGGATCAATCAGGTAAAGTGCTTGCCCAATATAAATGTTGCATCCGTAGCTATGTTCGGCCCACCATTTGGCCAGGATCGTATAATCAGCTACCTCTTTCCCAATGTACCAATAAAGTTGCGGTGTTACATAATCGATCCATTTTTCCTGTTGCCATTTGAGAATATCGGCATACAGGTCGTCGTAATTGGAAACCCCTGCCCTGGTGTCAGATCCGTTTGGGTCATTTTTCTTGTTTCGCCAGACGCCAAAGGGTGAAATGCCAAATTCCACCCAAGGTTTGATGGATTTGATACTATCGTGAAGTTGCCGGATAATCAGGTCCACATTGTTGCGGCGCCAATCTTCTTTTTGTTCGGGACCAAAACTTCCTCCAAATTTTTTGAAAGAATTCTCGTCGGGGAATTCAATACCGCTGATCTTGTAAGGATAAAAGTAGTCGTCGAAATGGATGGCATCGATGTCGTACCGTTTAACAAGATCGCTGACCACACGCGCAACATGGTTTCGCACCTCTGGAATACCCGGGTCGAAATATTTTTTCTTCCCATAGGTGAGCATCCATTCGGGATGTGTTCTTGCCACATGGTTCGCCGCCGGAACCGTTTTGTCGATGTTTTGGATGGCACGATAGGGATTGAGCCATACATGAATATCCAATCCTCTTTTGCGACACTCATCAATGGTGAACTGAAGCGGATCATAATAAGGATTAGGCGCAACGCCCTGTTTCCCTGAAAGCCATTCGGACCAGGGTTCCAGTTCTGAAGCATAAAGTGCATCGGCATCAGGCCTGATTTGAAAAACTACGGCATTCATGTTGTATTCTTTGGCAGCATCGAGTATGGAGAGCATTTCTGCCTTTTGTTGCTCGGTAGAGAGCTGGGTTTTTGATGGCCAGTCAATATTCTCAACGGTAGCAATCCAAACCGCCCTCATTTCCCGCTTGGGATACTCCTTTGCTTTTAAGGAAACCATGGCGCCAACCAAAAGAATAAGTACAAGATAATATTTCATCTTTTTCACGAGATAAAGTGTTTTAGTTATTTGATATTTAGAATTTTCATGTCATCTCTTTTTTCGTAATTGCCGTCTTCCGTCCGGAACGACCCGAATGCATTTTTCAATTTACTACCGCGGACGGCTCATCATTCATCAATCCCAACCCGGGGTGTCGCTCCTTCGTCGCTTTACCCCGGGCTACCAAAATGCCGCCGCTCCGCGGCTGTATTTGTTTTGGCCCAACATAGTGGTCAAAAATACAGGATTGTGCAACTGCCAATTTTCACATTTCCCAATTTTCACATTATCTCTCTTTAGTCATCCTAGACACCCCTTTCTTTCCGTCTCCCAGTCCCTCAGTCCTCTCCGTCATTCCCCCTCCGTCATTCATAAGTCACCTCCATATGCCACGACCATTTATCAAAATAGAGGTTCCCTCCTCTCCATTCAATTTCACCCCGTTGGAAGTCGTATGGTTCGCTTCGGTAAAAGTTTTTGGCAGGGCTTAGTGGCTTGCTGAAATCATCATTGACGATCATCCGGTAGGAATCAATTCCAGTCATGTAAAAATAACGGAGTGCATCATCTTTGCTATCCTGCAATCCAAAAGATTGATCAAGTGGCACCCACCCGATTCCTTCATAATAAACCTCACTCCAGTCGTGCAGGTTCACCTCTCCGGGATGAAGCATCCAGCCACTTTGCCATTTGACCGGGATGCCTACAGATCTTGCCAGTGTCATGAAGAGGAGTGTCTGCATTCCGCAATCGCCGTGGCGTTTCTCCATCACAAATCCCGGGATGTCGGGCATGATAGAGTACTCCAGGGCACTGGCCCAGGTAACAGAATCGTTGATCCAGGTGTATATTTTTTTTACCTGAAGTAATGGATTTGTTTCGCCTTGTAATATATTTTTAGCTAACAATTTGATCTTGGAGTTGAAAATGATTTGGGGCGGTCTTTCGGCAGTAAATTCTTTGTATAATAGACTCTCTTTCTGATAAGGGGCAATCTTTTCAGGTGACAATTGATGGGACTGTGCGAAGGAAGTTATTTCCATTTCGGTATGGAAAATGGTAGGCTGGTTGGCAACCGCTATCTTCTCGAGATAAAGGGTGCGTTGTAAATCTGTGGCAGGCGAGATTTGGTTTATCCCAGGATCTGTCTGAATCAGGTGCACAGCTTGTTGCCGTTGGTGGTTTTCTCTGGGGAAGGGCATCCAGCACCGAAGGGTTTCACCGGCGGGAACAGCGTCAGCGTCGACCCGAATGGTATATGAAAGCTTCATCTTTACGGGATTGACCGGTTCGCCGGAATGATTTGATTTGGCCAGTATGGATGAAGTATGTTTCAATTTGAATATGGTGAAGGAATCAATAGATGATCCTTCTTGGT
>JBBIUJ010000310.1:0-5103 GCA_037440345.1 Prolixibacter sp. | reverse complement strand
TTACGCCAAAATCTCTGAGCAGTGTGGCCAACCAGTATGCCATTCCTTTCAGGCTGACAGAACTATTTGGCATCAGCGGCCAAAACATGAATTTTGAAGATAGAAAATGGATCGCCGGATGGCACAGCATTTTGGGTGTCAACCATTTTTGTCCGCATCTGACGCTTTTTAGTATGAGAGGGCTGCGAAAAAGAGATTATCCGCCCACTTTTTCTTACCAGCAACCCTATTGGCCGTTCAACAACAAAATTGAAGCCTACCTTGGACGGATCTCCTATGCTGCTACGATCGGGCAGTATGCTCCCCAAATATTGCTGATCAATCCGCTTGAAAGTGAATACATGAAGGCTGATGCCGAAAAAGATTTTTCAGACGATGTTCAGAATGTGATGGAGGTCCTTCAGAAAGAGCATTACGATTATGATCTGGGTGATGAGCAAATCATGGCTGACACAGCTATCGTGAAGGATAACCATTTGGTAATCGGCGCCATGAACTATCAATTTGTCATTCTTCCAAACATGATTTCAATTCGGGAAAAAACCATTGATCTGTTGCTAAAACTGCAGAAAAATGGAGGAAAGATTTTCAGCACGGGTAATTTCCCGGAATTTGTGGATGGCATACCAGGTGGCAAAAAGCTGGAGCAACTTAAAAATGTGATTACTCGTCCTGAGGAAAGCCAACTGACTTCCACCCTGCGTAAGAATATACCGGCACACCTGATTTTGAGCGGGAAAGATGCAGCCAAAGTCTGGTCCCAGGTACGTACCCTGAAGAAAAACCACCTGCTCATGTTTTACAATACATCGCATACCAGCACTGTCAGTTTTGCTTTGCATACAGAATTAATAGGAAAAAATCCGGTTCTGTGGGATCCTGCGACTGGAAAATGTTTCACACTGCCAGGCAATCGACAAAAAGGTTACCAGCTTGAAATTGAGCCATCCGGTATGATCTGGATCAGTTCCGGAATACTCAGCAGTTCTGCAAAACCGGCAGGTTCCTATCAATTACAACAAGCAAGTCAACCAGTTCTGGAACTGAAAAACAAATGGCAGGGAAAACGTCTGGCAGCCAATTCCATCACGCTTGATTTTGCTTCTTATTCCACGGAAGGAGGAAATTCATTTAGTGAACCGGAACCTGTTATCGGCATCTTCAGCCGGCTCTCGAAACAAAAATATTCCGGCGATCTCAGACTGCGTTTCCAGGTTCTCGTAGATAATCCGCCATCCAAATGCCAACTCGTGCTGGAACAACCGGCCATGTACGATTCGATACAGATCAACCGGAAGAATTACCAATTCAAAACAAACGGCTTTTTCGTAGACCGTCAGTTTAAAACTTCAGATATCTCCGGACTATTGCAAAAAGGCGCCAATGTCATCCAGCTTCTGCTAAAATTCAAACCTGCCATCGATACCAGCCGGATGGCCAAAGAGCGTTTCGGTACCGAAATTGAGAGCATCTATCTGACTGGAGATTTTGCCGTGACATCCCACCAAACCAGCGACAAAACGGACAGTCAGCGGAACAGAACGGGTGATTTCAAAATTCGACCTGTTCACCAGGCAAGTAGCTTCACCATAACAACAGAGAAAGAAGTTGTGCCCGGAGATATCAGTACCAATGGTTATCCTTTTTATGCCGGGGCCTTCGAACTGAAACAAAGTTTCGAGCTGCCTGAAAAAACCAATGGCGAGAAATATTTTCTGGAACTTCCTGATTGTGAGTCGATCGTATCGATCATCGAGCTCAATGGAACGGCCATCGACACCCTCTGCTGGGCGCCATACAGGACTGATATTACAAGGGTATTGAGAAAAGGCCGGAATGATCTGAAAATCACAATTGTCAACTCACTGCGTAACCTGCTGGGCCCGCACCACAATGTTGAGGGTGAACTTGTCAAGGTCGGACCAAACAGTTTTGCAGGTGCCGGCGGATTCCCCGGAGGTCCGGGCGAATCTAATTGGTACGATCTGAGGAAGAGTGGAAAGAAGACCAAAACATGGACGGATAGATACAATTATATCCCGTTCGGGATGCTGGAACCGGTCAGAATTATCACTACATCAAATTAAAGACAGTAAAAAATATTACACAGAGAATAATTGTCTATTAATCAAAAATATAGGGTTTATAGAAATTTTTGCAATTGGATGTTTTCATGAGAGAAACCCCGGAGTTACACAGAGAGAAAAATCGCTTGCGATTTTTTCCAACTCTGTGTAACTCGCTGTTTCCTCCAGCGTATTTTAACTAAAGCGAGAATTTCAAAGCCATTTTTAGTTTAATTATGGAGCAATAAATTCTCTGTGTAAGAAATTTAAACAGCTTCTTAGTTTATTTGCTTACTGGCAACCAGACACTCATATCACCTTTGCCCCTGTTGCCCCAGGCATAATATGGGACCAATCTCAGCGTAACAGACTGTTTGTTAGCCGAAACAGGTTTGTAAAGCTTACTGCTCCAGGAGGAAACATCTTCCATTTTGGCCTTTCCCTCCAGCGCACAAAGGGAGCTGTTTTCGATTGAGATCATCCGTGGTTCGAAGGATATCCCGGCAGGGACAAGATAGTCGTTTATACTCCTTCCCTCCGGTATATCAGCAGATTCGATACAATATACCACCGGTCCGCGTTTCACGGCTACCTGATTCCTGGTCTCCTCAACAAGTGGATTGGCTTCAATCAATTGTGCCTCCATGGGAAGATCCAGTTCTACTACATCGCCCCTGGTCCATTTTCCGGATAATTCGGTATATGTTCCGGGAACAATTTTCAAATCCTGCTGTCGGCCGTTGACGCGGACTGTTGCATTTTTAGCCCATCCCGGAATGCGCAAAAAAAGCGGGAATTGAATGGCAGGCGATTCCTCCACAAGGAAAGAAATCTTTCCATCCCAAGGGTAATCCGTCTTTTGACTCAATGCCAGAATTGACCCGTCGCTTAATTTTGTCCTCAGCTTATTGCTCCCGTAAAGATTGATATACAATCCCTTATCTGAAATATTGTACACATAGTTGCTGATTTCCGCGATGGTCCGGATGGTATTCGGCGGACAACAGTTGCAAAATTTGATGTACTCCTCCCGCTCTCTCGACCATCTCAGGGTATAAGGCAACTCTCTGGAAACACGCAATGGATTGGTGTAGAAATAGCGCTTCCCGTCGAGGCTAACACCGGCCAGCAAACTGTTGTACATGACCTGTTCCATAATGTCGGCAAAGCGCGCATCCCCGGTTGCCAACAGCATCCGCCAATTCCACATGAGATTACCGATATTGGCACACGATTCGTTGTGGGCAGTCTCGTTGGGCAACTGAAAATCACGACCATAAGCCTGATGTACTTTTTGGTTATAATCAGGAATGTATGATGTCCCGTCGGGCGAAACCCCGTCATAAAGCGCCCCGCAACCCCCTGTGATATACATTTTCTGCCCAACCACATTGTGCCAAATCATCTCCAGAACCGACATCAGCGAGTCATTACCGGTCTCTGCATATACATCCGCCACTCCGGCATAGAGATAGTTAGCGCGCACTGCGTGTCCCACCGCTTTCGTCTGCTTCAAAAATGGAATGCGGTCCTGGTTGTCATCGGTCCCCTTCTCCAACAGGTTCCTTATGGCAATCAGGTTCTTGGCTAATTCGAGATAGCGCGGGTCACGGGTCGTACGGTACATCTCAATTACGCCCATGTAATGCGACGGGCAGATGGCATTCCTGGCCAGTTCTGCCGAAGCCCGTTTGTAAAAGTCATATAGAAAGTCAGTAGCCCGGATCGCTACATCCAGTAGTGTTTTCTTCCCGGTAATCCGGTAGTGCAGGCATGCCGCAGTCATCAGGTGACCCATGTTGTAAGTCTCAAAATCCAGCCGTTCGCTGAATGCCTTTTTTTCCTGCCTGTTGTTTAATTGCCTGATAACAAATGGTGTATGAATATAACCGTCGGACCGTTGCGTTTTGGCGATCGTTGCTATTATGGCATCAATTCTGGCCTCTGTTTCAGCGTCTTTCGATGAAGACCATACCACGATCATCGCCTCCAGCATCTTGTAAAAATCTCCGTCATGAAAGGCTGGTCCAACGTGCTCCCCCTTTTCCAAACCGGCCGCGATCTCGAAATTCCGGTAGGCGTGGCTCACTTCAGGGTTCAGATAATTGCCCATCATATGCGGTACCATCGACTCCTTGCAAACCCTGAAACGCTCCGCCCAGAAACCGTCTGTCCACTGAACGTCACCCATGTTTACACTTTTGAGCCGGGCAAAAGGACTTTGGGAAGTATTGACAAGCGCCTGATCCTGCGAGTATGCGCTATTGCATGCTAGCAAAACCACTAGTCCAACTATCAGAAAAGACTGTCTCATAGTATCTTAACTTATTTTTCGCATTCAAACTTGTAACTTCCCGATCCTATCTCGAAAATCTGTTTCCCATTGGCATATCCCATCAACTTAATCTCTTTCTGAGTTCCAACAGGTCTTCCGCTTTCCAAAACAGCCCCATTCTCCTTACCAGGAAGGTACACTCTGGCAATGGTATTGCCCGGCACCACAACTTCCAGCGTAAGCCTGTTTCCCTCCCGCTTCCACCCCGAAACGATAGTCCCATACATCGAGGTGTGGCTGGCACGGGCAAAACTCAGCTGACCGGTCAGGGTTGGATTGACTACAAATTGCTTATAACCGGGATAATCCTGGTTAATGTGCAGTCCGGCTACAGTTGTATACAACCAATTGCCCACTGCCCCATAGGCATAATGGTTGAAAGAATTCATCCCTGCATCCTGAAAAGTTCCGTCCGGCTTGATGCAGTCCCAACGCTCCCATATCGTCGTAGCCCCTTTGGTGATTGGGTAGAGCCACGAAGGATATTTCTTGTTGAACAACAGCATAAAGGCCAGCTCAGGATACCCGTTGTCAGTTAATGCTTTACAGATCAAAGGTGTACCCAGAAAGCCCGTTGTCAGGTGACCAAAATGCTTCACATCCGCAGCCAGTCGCTCAGCGGAAATCTGCTTCATCTTATCCGGTATCAGTCCAAACGAGAGGGCAACCACATAAGCTGCCTGGGTATTGGAGGTGAGCCTT
>JBBIUJ010000309.1:0-5122 GCA_037440345.1 Prolixibacter sp. | reverse complement strand
TAATTGACAATTTCGCTCACCCGGTGTGTATATCCCAAATCGAAATGCGTTTTACAGATGACAATAATCTCCGTAACATTTTTATTTACAGCAGAGTCCGAAGCATTTTTATTTGTTGCAGCGAACGAATTGTCCCGGCCATAATTTGGAATGGACAGCAAAAGAAAAAATGATGCGACAAGAATTGTGATCCCTAAATTTTTCATGGTGCATGCAAATTAGAGTGTCGGTAAAAAATAGAAAAAACCAAGGAATACTTTTTAGGGTATCCCTTGGTAGCAAAACCATTGCGAAAGATTAATTTTTTACCAGCCGGGATTCTGGGTGATTTTCGGATTAAGGACAATCTGATTGGTAGGAATCCACTCCAGGTAATATTTGTCGAGCCAGCCCTTGCCGATTTTGGTAGGATCGTCGAAACGCTTCACATAACCGGCGGTTGTAGCGACAGTATAATCCTTGTTCACAAGGGGTAATGCAGTTGCGCTTCCCCATGTGTTGGCAGGTGTAGTGGCAGTTGGATTTCCACTGGCATCCAGTGTCTTATAAAGTGATCTCGTTACATAGACGCCTGTGTATGACCTGTTGATGTACCATGGACCTTTCTTCCAGCGACGGATATCCTGGAATCCAAAACCCATTCCCATCAGCTCAGACTGGCGCTCACGGCGGATTTCCCACAGGACCGGATCAACTGTCTGGTCACGATTTGTATCAAAAGCTGCGTTGATATTGGCAACCACCATATTGGCAACTCCTGCCCTTGGGCGAAGCTTGTTGATGGTAGCGTCGGCAATAGCCTGATTGAACTGGCCCCTTTCCCAGGTGGCCTCGGCAAGGTTCAACAGCACCTCCTCAATCCAGAAGATCGGTTTGTCGGCTATCTGACCAGCATCCATATCGTCGTAGGTGTTGTAATGTTTCCACAGGGCATAACCACTGTATGAACCGACTTGCGGTGCCCCGACATCGATAATATTGGGTGAGTTATAGGAGCCTGAAGATCCGTCCAGCCAGAGTGCCGGGAGTCTTTTGGTAGTACCAGCGAAGGCCTTCTTCAATACATCATTGAATTCCATGTTGTCTGTCACATCAGGATCTCCGGTATAATATCCCTGCGCGTTGTAAACAACCGGCGAAGCATCGCTGTAATCGGGTCCGACCTTCCCTCCGACAATTTTCTTTTTGAGACTGTAAGGGGGGACGACGGTAGCCAACAGGCGGTAATCGCGATTACGGAATTCTTTAAACATGCTCTTATCGCCCTGATAAACAGCAGAGGATGATATTGGCCGTCCGTCGCTGCACAGGTAATTTTCAACGGTGCAGTGTGGCATATCGTAACTTAAAGCGGCCGACCTTTCGTAGCGGTTGCTGTTTTGAGTGATCTGTGCAGCTTCAAATTGTTTGTACAGGATGATACCTGAATATTTGCTCAAGTCCGGCGAATTCAGCAGGGCATCGTAGCTGGCGGCCACGGTGGGGAATTTGGTGGCCAGCAACTGGGAAACACGGATACATTCGTCCAGATAATTGTCGGCATCACCCAGAGCTTGGTACTTTCTCCAGGTCCCTTCGAAAAGGAAGAAGCGGGACATCAGGGCACGAACGACGTCGGTGTTGACACTATTGGCCCCGTCGCCGGTGGTTTTGATGTGGGTCTCAGCCCATTTTAAGTTGGCCATCAACGAATCGGCCACCTCCTTGCGCGGCGTACGCGCTCCGTAGATCGTGGCGGAATCGCCTTCCACCACCACTTTGTTCAGCCATGGCACATCACCGAAGCGTGAAATCAATTCATAGTAGGCATGTGCCCTGAAAAAGTAACCAACCGAACGGTAGTGGTCCTTGTCAGCTTGCGACATCTTGCTGCCGTTGATGTTTTGGAGCATCAGGTTACACCTTCTTATCTCGGAAAAGCTCCATCCGTTTCCGGTAGCACCGGTAACTTTCAATTGGGTACGCATCTGGTTGCCATCGACGGTTTTGTTCCTCCAGCCCAGATAGCCGGCAAGAAAATCGCCATTGTACAAGTCCAGGTTTGCATCATAGGTACGGTAACCGGTGTTGGTCAGGGCGCTGTAAAAACTCCAGCTGAAAGTCCTGAAATTATCGGCCGTAACAAAAGCCGTTTGTTCGGTAAGGGAATCCAGCGGATACTTATCCAGATATTCTTTGTTACATCCCCACAAGGCAAGTACTGCAACGATTCCCACTAAATATTTTTTCATTTTCATTGTTTTTTTATGATTAAAATGTCACATTCAGACCAAATGATGTGGTAGAATAATATGGATAGCTCCATCCGAGGCTCTCCGGATCCCTTCCTTTTTCAAGATGAGAAAAGGTATATGGATTTTCAAGTGAAGTGAACACTTTGATGGCCGAGAAACCTGCTTTTTTTGCCAGAGGAGCCGGCAGGTTGTAGGCCAATGTCACGTTTCGTATACGAAGATAGGCGCCATTCATCAAATATTTGTCCTGGATACGCGTGTTGCTACTGTTGTTTTCATTGATGTTGTAGAGACGGGCATATCTTGGATTCGGATTAATCGGGGTATAATTGTTGTTGGCTTTGTCTGTGGGTTGCCAGTAATCCAATTGGTGCGAAAATACATTGGCCGAATAAGCGCCTGTTACCAACTGGGGGAAAGACAAATCATCAGCAATCCAAAGATCACGTTTGCCGACTCCGCTCATCACGAAAGAAAAATCAAAACCTTTCCAATCAACACCACCGGTAATCCCATAAGAGTAACGTGCCGTGCTGTTTCCGATAATTTCCCTGTCACCCGGATCATCCACTGTATTCATCCCTGCGTCTATTTGGTTGGCGACAGAAGTTCCCTTGTCGATCAGGTTTTTGTATTTGTTATCCCCGGGGCGTACTGCAACACCTTTGATAGTGGTTATTCCATCCTTGAGCGCCCAGGTTCCGGTTTGCCATCCATCCTTGAAATCGTCGATGGTATAGAACCCGTCGTTCCGGTATCCCCAGATCTCTCCGAGCTTCTGACCAACATAATAACCGGTTCCCAACAATTTGGATACATTGTTATAATTGGTAATCTCAGTTTGGGAGTCGTAGATATTGAAGCCGACATGGTAACCAACCTGGCCGACTTTGTCTTTCCAGCTTAAGCCCAATTCCCAGCCCCGGTTTACCAGGTCAGCTGCATTCTGAAGAGGTGCCGAGGTGCCCACTACGGCAGGATATTCCATACCCGGTGCAAGCATACCTGTGGTCTTGCGATTATACACATCGACAGTTGCCTGTAACCGGTTTCCTAGAAAGGCCAGGTCGGCGCCCAGGTCCTGGGTTTCGACCACCTCCCAGGTATAATCCTGGCGTACCAATGGGGGCATACCGATCGTGGCAGGTCTCGTTATACCCACGATCCAATCGGCTCTGGTCGGATCCATTTTCGGAGAGTAGCCGTATGCTGCAATATTCTGGTTTCCGATTTGTCCCCAGGAGGCACGCAGCTTGAATTCGTTCAGCCACTTTTTGCTGAAATTCATGAAATTTTCCTTACCCACCTGCCAACCTACTGAGGCGGAAGGGAAGAATCCAAACCGGTTTTGGGTCGGGAATTTGGAAGATCCATCATAACGGCCATTGGCCTCGAAAAGATATTTGTCCCTGAAACTGTAATTAGCCCTGAAGAATCCGCTACGGATGGTGATATCTGAAAAGGAATCATCCGACAGGATCTCTCCAACTGCACCACTGATTGATGGTAAATCGGCATTGATCACCTCTTTCCGGTTTGCATTCAGGCTTTCACTATAGCTGCGTTCCTGCGAAAAACCACCCAGAACTTTCACATTGTGATTCTTATCGGCCGTTTCGAAGTTATAGGAGGCATAAGCGTTGAGCGCCTTGTAGGAACTGAACGCCTTGGTGTTAGAATAGACCGGAACTGCCGTCGATGGTGAGGAGTTTCTGTTCATTTCGACCATCGTAGTACTCTTGGAGAATGATTTGCTGTCTGTGGTAAAATCATCCATGGTGTATTCCACCACCCCTTCGAAACCTTTGAATGGGGTCAAAACCGACCGGGAGAAGATACGAGTCTCTTTCCTGAGGTTCTTATCAGGATTGCCATACAAAATGAAATTCTCCGGAACCGCGGTCGGGTAAAGGTTTCCGTCTATCTTGCTTGCCATCGTACCTACCGGATAATAGCGGGGAATAGCGGTATAGATTTTCGATGCATTGACCAGTGATTTCTCGGAGGTGTTGTATTTCACATCAAGTGAGCTGCTCAGCCAACTGGTAAGATCGGCATTGACATAACTTGAAATGTTTAACCTGTTGTAGTTGTCTTTATTCGTAATCAGCGGACCATTGTTAGAAACGTAACCGGCAGACATCCGGTAAGTGATCTTATCCCCTCCTCCGGTAGCCGACAGATTGTGCGTCTGTTGAAATCCATAATTATCGAAAATGGCATTCTGTGGATCATTATCCTTCAGAAAATAATATTTGTTATCATCGGGTGAAAGGTACCTTCCATCGGCAGGATATTTTGAGGGATTTGCCTGGAAGTCCTTTACATATTGCACCCATTTGTTAAGGTCCTGGGACTCCGGGCCTCCTGTAGTCGGGTTTGCACTCCAGTTGGCAAATGTTTGCAGGATATCGGCTACCGGGGCCTGTTCCACCCTGTTAATTGGCTTCGAAAATGCCAGGTTGTCGTTGTAATTGAAAACTGGCTTTGAGTTTTTCTTTGCCTGTTTGGTTTTAACGAGGACTACTCCAAATGCAGCCCTTGCTCCATATATTGCAGTTGAAGCAGCATCTTTAAGTACAGAAACGGATTCAATGTCCTCCGGATTGATCATGTTGATATCACCTTCGGCATTGTCAATCAAAACGAGAGGGCCGCCACCGTTAATTGAGGTGACACCACGAATGTTGAAAGAGGCAGTGGCACCAGGTGTGGGAGGGTTTGCAATCGTAAGGCCGGGAACAGACCCCTGTAACGCAGCGGCAACTGTAATGAGCGGACGGTCGCCAAGCAGATCTTCCATCTTTACCTGCGACACGGATCCAGTCAGGTTGGTCTTTTTCTGGGTACCAAAACCTACGGCTACCACCTCTTCCAGTCCGATTGAC
>JBBIUJ010000308.1:0-5124 GCA_037440345.1 Prolixibacter sp. | reverse complement strand
CACAATACAAGCCGGTGCTGTTTTAAACCATTCGCGGTGATAGCAGCCGTGAAGCTGGTCAAGGAGCTCAGTATCTGTCACGACAACAAATTTCCAAGGCTGAAAATTAACCGCAGAAGGCGCCAGCAGTGCAGCCCCTAGTACTTTCAAAAGCTGCTCACGATCTACAGGCGTTGATTGATAACTCCTGACTGAATATCTTCTTTGGGCAAGATCTTTGAAATCCATATGTTTTAGTCCGTTTTTGCGACCACAAATTTACAAAAGTTTATGAATTCCCGCCTACGACAATAAAGCCAGTGAGGAACGAATTTACATCCCGGCAATTCACCTTTTCGATTAAGACAATGAGCAAAAAATTTTCAGTTTAAAATATGTACTTTTGCAGTCCGTAATTTTTTAGGTTTTAGCGTAAATAATATATTACAAAAATGATCTCAGTTTCAAATCTTTCCATCCAGTTTGGCAAAAAACCACTTTTTCAGGATGTGAGTTTAAAGTTCTTGCCCGGTAACTGTTACGGGGTAATCGGCGCCAATGGAGCCGGAAAATCCACCCTGCTTAAAATTATTGCCGGCGATCTTGCATCGACAAAGGGGGAAGTCCTTCTTGGTGTTGGCGAACGCCTTTCAGTATTGAAACAGGACCACTATGGTTACGAGGAGCATCCGGTGATCGATGCCGTAATGATGGGTTTTGAAGAACTTTGGCGCATCCTCAACGAGAAAAATGTTCTTTATTCAAAAAGCGATTTCACCGAGGCCGATGGGTTAAGGGCCGCTGAACTTGAAGAACGTTTTGCGGAAATTGACGGATGGAATGCGGAGAGTGATGCAGCAGCCCTTTTGAGTGGACTGGGTATCAAGGAGGAGTTTCACCATCGGTTGATGAGAGATCTGAGTGGAAAGGAGAAGGTTCGTGTTTTGTTGGCACAGGCACTGTTCGGAAAACCTGATAACCTGTTGCTTGATGAGCCGACCAACGACCTTGACCTGGAAACAGTCATGTGGCTTGAAAATTATCTGGCCAACTATGAAAATACTGTGCTGATCGTATCACACGACAGGCACTTTCTGGATTCTGTCTGCACCCATACGGTGGACATTGATTTTGGAAAAGTTCAGCTTTTTGCCGGAAATTACAGCTTCTGGTATCAATCCAGTCAGCTAGCCCTGCGCCAACAGCAAGCCCAAAACAAAAAGGCTGAAGAAAAACGCAAGGAGTTGATGGAGTTTATCTCCCGCTTCAGCGCCAATGTGGCCAAATCGAAACAAACCACCAGCCGCAAGAAGATGCTTGAAAAGCTCAATGTCGACGAGATTCAACCATCCACCAGAAAATACCCGGGTATCATCTTCCTTCCTGATAGGGAAACCGGAAACAAAATACTGGAGATTAAGGGATTATCTAAAAGCATAAACGGTGAAGTCTTGTTCAGGGATCTTGAGTTCAATGTTGAGAAAGATGACAAGATTGTCTTCCTGTCCAAAGATCCCAGGGCCATGACGGCCTTCTTTGAGATCATCAATGGTTATGACCAGCCCGATTCGGGCAGCTATCACTGGGGACAGACCATCACGCATTCCTATTTGCCGCTTGATCACTCAAACTTCTTCACCAGCGACTTGAGTCTGGTGGACTGGTTGATGCAATTCTCTGACGATTCGAGCGAAATTTATCTTCGTGGTTATCTTGGTAAAATGCTTTTCTCTGGCGAGGAGGTCTATAAAAAGACACATGTTCTTTCCGGAGGGGAGAAGATGCGGTGCATGATTTCCAGAATGATGTTAAAAAACGCCAACGTCCTGATCTTTGACAATCCGACCAATCACCTGGACCTTGAATCGATTCAGGCGTTTAACAACAATCTTATTACCTTCAAAGGAAACATTCTGATGGCCTCACACGACCATGAGTTTATCCAGACAGTAGCCAATAGGGTCATTGAACTCACACCCAATGGGATCATAGACAAAATTACTGAGTATGACGACTATATCTCCAATGAGGAATTGAAAGAACGAAGGAGGCAGATGTACCAGAACTGACGATGATAGCAGCGATTTTACTTTATATGTAGAGATATTTGGAAAACGGCATCCTTCGATGTCGTTTTCTGTTTTAGGAGGTTAAAACCACCTGACAGGCCGTCTCAAAATTCGATTTTTTTTCGGAAACTTGGTATCATAACAATTATTTCCCATCTTTGTTAACCAACCTTGTAAAATTTCGTTCTTTTTTAACACGGTTCATAACCTTAACCCTTAATCGTTATGCTTTCAGTTGTTGTTATTGATGATGAATTATTGGCCCTGAACCTCTTGTCGTATCTGCTTGATAATTTTACTTCCGTTCAGCTAAAAGTTGTTGGAAAAGCCATGAATCTGGCAGATGGGATCGAATTGATCAAACGTACAAGTCCTGATTTGGTCTTTCTTGATATTGAAATGCCTGATGGGAACGGGATGGATATTTTCAATTACCAGCTTTCCCAAAAAACAAAAATTGTACTTGTTACCGGCCATGACCATTATGCCATAGACGCTATCAACAAATCTGTAGCCGGTTATCTTTTGAAGCCGGTTAATTTTGTTGATTTACAGAATGTTGTCAAGAAGGTTGAGAAAATGATCCGGCAGGAACAGCAACAGCTCGAATTGGAAGACCGAATCAATATTTTGGGCACAGCCGAGGTGCCTGGTAAGAATTTGATATTTGATGTGGATAGTGGTTTCGTCATGGAAAATACCAGAAATATTGAGTATATAATTGCAGATCAGTCGTATGCCACGATTTTTACCCATGCAAAGAGGGAGTTTGTCGTATCAAAATCCTTAAAGGAACTGGAATCATATTTGCCGAGGAATCAGTTTTACAGGACCCATAAATCCTATCTCGTCAATATTTATTACATCCGAAAATTCGTTAAATCGGGAGAGAGTTACGTTCTCCTGAAGAGCGGAACAAAAATCCCTGTATCTGTCAGAAAGACCGCTGTCATTTTCAATGAAATTAAACAGATGCTTGCGAACGAATCCTCCATGGAGTAAATAAGTCGCTCCGTACTTCATGGAAGATCAACAAGGTTTGGTTGATCGTTTTCCTATATTAGTTTATGATGTGATGGAATTTTGCATTTTTATTCGTAAATTTGCACCGTCCTTTTTTGAAGTCTTGGGAATGTGTGAATTATGCAAAAAATTAAGACAGTTCTGTAATAATTCTCATTCAAAATTGGGTCAATTTTGTTAGGTTTTTGATTGTTAATGAAGGGAATTATATAATTTAAAAAAAGCAGAAATGAGAAAAGTTATCTATTTGTTACTTATTGGGGTTGTTATTGGTACAACCAGTTGTAATCGCAAGGAGATTGCAAGACTAAAAGCTAAAAATGACAGCTTGATGATGGCAGGAACTTCAAAAGATGCCAACCTGGTAGAATTTGTTGATGCTTTCAATTCAATTCAATCCAATCTTGATTCTATCAAACAAAAGGAGCAGATTATTGACAAGACCGCCAAAGGTGGATTTGAAGTAAAGGGTGACCGCAAAGAGCAAATTCAAAGCGATATCAATTACATCTACTCTTTGTTGCAGAAAAACAGGCTTCTGGTTGCTGACCTATCTGCGAAACTGAAGAAATCAGGCAAGCATGTTGCTGAACTGGAACTAATGATCAAAAACCTTAACAGTCAAATTACTGAAAAGGATGGACAGATTGCCAGTTTGAAAGAGGAACTCAGCAAATTGAACATCAAGGTTGAAAATCTGAATACTCAGGTTACCACCTTGAATACCAATGTTACCAATCTCAGCAACGAAAACAAGGACAAACAAAAGGTGATTGAGGAGAAGACAGCCGAGTTAAACACTGCCTACTTCATCATTGGTACTGTCAAAGAACTTAAGGAGAAGAACATCATCAAGAAAGAGGGTTTCCTGGGAACAGCGAAAGATGTAAACAGCAATATCGACAAATCCTTGATGACCAAAGTTGATATTACCAAAGTTACCTCTATTCCAATCATGAAGAAGAAAGCAACTGTGATCAGTACACATCCTGCCAGCTCTTACAAAATTGAAGGGGAGAAATCAGCCGACAATCTGGTTATTCTGAATCAGGCAGAGTTCTGGAGCTTGTCAAAAGTTTTGGTGATCAGTGTTAAATAACGATCCAAAAAGATACAAAAAAAAGCCGGTTCGAAACCGGCTTTTTTTTATTGTTTAAACTCTGTCTTGCAGTAGTTTATACCAAGCACATCGTAAAATTTGGTAAGCCTGATGAGACGACTCTTGAAATTTTCGAAATCTTTTGGCCCTTTGGGCGACCAAACTGCCTCAGCCAATGCTGCCGCACGTGGATATACCATGTATTCGACCTGCTGCGGCGTTTTCATGTATTCTGTCCAAACATTTCCCTGTGCGCCCATCACATATTTGGATTCCTCATCAGTAAGAGAGCCGGGTACAGGTTCATAACCGTAAACTTTTTTCAGCGGTAGAAATCCACCAATTGCCAGTGGTTCGTTTTTTGGATCTGCCTGATAGTGATCAAAATAGCAGTATTCCCCGGGTGTCATAACAACAAAATGATGCTCTTTGGCAGCAGCAATTCCACCTTTCTCTCCTCTCCAGGACATTACAGCCGCAATGGGAGCAAGTCCGCCCTCAAGAATTTCATCCCAACCGATCATTTTTTTCCCGTTTTCGTTTAGGAATTTTTCGATACGCCGGACGAAGAAACTTTGTAATTCATTTTCGGTTTTAAGACCTTCCGTTTTCATCCTTTCTTTACAAAGCGGACATTTTTGCCAGCGTGTTTTGGGACATTCATCACCACCAATGTGAAAATATTCACCCGGGAAAAGGGGGATTACCTCTTTTAAAACATCCATCAGAAAAGTATCTGTTTTGGCATTTCCGGCGCAATAGACATCGTCAAATACTCCCCAGGTGGTGCCTACCTCATAAGGACCTCCTGTACATCCCAATTCTGGGTATGATGCCAATGCAGCCAAGGCATGTCCGGGCATTTCGATTTCAGGAACAACTGTGATAAACCGATCGGTAGCGTATGCCACTATCTCTTTGACATCCTCCTGGGTATAAAATCCGCCTGCAGGA
>JBBIUJ010000307.1:0-5146 GCA_037440345.1 Prolixibacter sp. | reverse complement strand
AATACAGTTTGCGAATGGCCAATCCCCGCCGTTCGTGGTCGTAGCTGTCGAGCAAAAGTTCGTGAGTACGGGCTGAATTCATCATCTCGCCCGGTTTTAAAGTGACATCTGTTACTTTTGCGGGATACACTTCGAGCAAACAAGGGGTTTGATAATTGTAATTGACCTGCGAAGTATAAACCGAATCTGTTTTCCAGTGCGTAGTCTGGTCGCTGATGTCGTAACGCATGGCATTGTTGAACGCATAATTGGTTTCGATATAAATCCCATGCTGTTTTTTCATTTGTTCAGGCGTACCAACCACTGCGCTTTCTTCTTCAACGAGTGCAAGAATTTCGTTGACTATGCGATTAATTGCAATTGTACGACCGGTATTATTTTTAATGGAAAGCCATTTTACAATCAGCGGAATGCCATCATACAACTCGTAATTCACTTTTATTTCAATTCCGCTCAGCGCATTCGAAGCATAAACCATGGTCACCACTATTCCCCCGGCAAGCTGAGTGTTTCTGCTCCAAAATGCTTTCTTCCAGTTGATGAACGGTTTAACTTCGGAAACTGAATAGGATTTAAATTGAAAATCATTTTCATTCGCGGTGAACAAATCAACCCAACCGGGCAACAGATAAGCCTGCTCTTTTTGACCGTAAAGTCCGCCAACATGGTATTTTTTCCCATCGATAACCAAAACAGCCTCGGGTTTTACGGCGCGCAGCAATTGTTGTCCGTTGCTCAGGTTTTCGTAACCTGTACAAGCCACATTGGGTTGCAGGCGAAATACCCGCTTAACCAAACCGTTGGTAAGTACAAGGTCTTTCCTAGTGTCTGATTGTTCAACGGTGGCTTTAAATCCTGAATTATCGATGAGCCAATCTTTGGGTGGTTGCTGGCGCTGGCCGTTGCAGACCAGGACAAGCATGAGCAGACTTAACACAAACACCCTTTTTAATATTCTCATAATCTGTTATTTATGCTGATTAATTTCTTTTAGTTTGAAGTAATTTGCCCGTTTCCAGTAACGATAATGGTTTTTGTTTCACCCGATTTCAATTCAATTTTTGGCCATTTTACAAAAGCCACGTAACTAAGTGGCATACCGGCTTGTTCCGAAGTCTCAGCGAAAACAGAAACCCTGGCATCGTAAGGCGTTTTGTTGATGATTGCGAGTATTGTTTTATCTCCTGAACGTTTCACAACTTTGGCTTCCACATGATCGAAAACGTACAGCTCACTTTTATCGGTTTGCAGATAAATGCCAGGAAGCTCAAGGTCCATCAGCATTCCGTTTGTTTCAGTCCACGAATTGCGGGTATGGATGAAATTCCCAATACTGCCTCTTCCTTCAGCATCTGACGGCTGGATACGCTCCATCGAAGTGCCAAAACCATAATTGGTCGTTCGGTGGTCGGGCATATCCACAGCTTCTGTATGAGCATGTTGGATATCACGGATCAGATCGGCATAAAGACGGTTTCCGGTAGCACGGTAGAGCTTGAACAGGTAATCGCCCGAAGCGGTACAGATTCCTGGCGCAGCATGTTTATTCTGGATGCTGGCCCAAACAGCACCGGCCATATTTGATTTCAATTTTCCAATTTGGCTTGCAGGTGGAAAATTAATATCATACGAAATCGCCCATGTTGAACAAAGAGCTGCCTGCACTTTGGCCTTTTCGAGCCATTGTTTGTCGCCCGTTAAATTGTAGATAGCCATCAGCGATTCGAGGAACCCAAAACAGGATTCGGAATCGGCATCCTGCGAAATATCGCCGCAATGGCCACCGGTTAGTCCCTGTTTGGCCACATCGCGGTTGTAGTAATAATCAGCTGATTCAGCGGCAACTTTCAAAAATTCCTTTTCATTGAAATATTTCGAAGCCAAAGCCAGTCCCGCTGGGGCAATTGCTCCGGCAGTTGAATTAAAAACTGCAATTTCGCCGGTTTCGGGAACAATGTACTGCCCAAACTGGCCGTGCTTTTTCCAGGTAGCCACGAATGCTTCGGCTAGTCGTTTTGCAGATTGCTCCCATTCAGGCTTGATTTCTCTGCTATATCCCTGTTCTTTCAGCAACATAAAATGTTTGACCATCCAAAGCAAGGCATCGCAATTTTTCCGAACCATCGCCTGAACCTGTGGAAAATCGGGGTGCAATTTTTCAGGGCGGATTTTTCCTCCGGAGGTAATGCCTCCATAAAAATAGCCGCTCTTGCCCTGCATTTTACCGACAACAAAATCAAGTTCTGCCGAAACACGTTCCCTTTCCTTTTTATCGTTCAGCGCCAGCATCGGATAGGTATTCATCATGCCGCTGACCCAGCCCAACTGGAAATCTTTGCTATTTTCTGGCGTATAATAACTTCCGGTTGGAACTGTAATCCAGTTGTTGCTGCAAATACCGGTGGCCAGTTCCAAGTGTTTGCTCATAGGTACCAAATTACGCGGCTGATTGGAACCACTGAGCGATTTACGTACCTGCATAAATTTCAGTAGCAAATCAGGAATAGACTGAGCATCAAAAGCATATATTTTAAACAGAAGAGTCACTTCATTTCCGGCCACCCAATCGGCAGCCTTATCGCCGCTTGGGTGAAAATCGCCAAAGCCCGGTGCCATTTTTCGCATTGCCGGCGCTGATATTTTGATGGAAGCTTTTGATTTATCGGCATTCTCCTGAATGGTTATTCCCGAATTTCCCAAACGGGTTTCCTGATCGGTCAGAAGAATAAACCCCTTTTTGAGCGAAGGCGAAAAGAAACAAACCGCCGGTGTAGCCGCATTGGTAGTTTGAAGTTCGATTAGCGAAGGTTCGCCCGGATTTAACGACAATCGCGGATTGTTCGAAATGGTAAGCGGTATGTTGGGATTGTAGTACATATCTTTCGGATACTGAGGCATGTATCCGTTTCCTATAACCCGATACCTGTTTCCATTGTAAATGCTGGCCGGCACTAATACATAGTTATCAGCTCCCCAACGGTCAAAATCAAATGCAACGGCTACCGCTGCCGATGATTCTTTGCCTGTGGCAAGCTTAAAAGTTACCTTAAAATCAAGGACGCCTGGCTGGCGACTATGGTTTACAACGGTGGTGCAAGTCCATTCCGAGTTTTTTGTTCTCAGAATATTTCCTGCAAAAGGTTTTATTGAATCCGGGTTTGTCCCCGAATACCAGCAAACCTGCGGATTTACCTTGCCATAAAGCGCTTTTATAAAATTATCGGGCAGATTTTTTTGAGATTTTGCATATAACGGATTGCTCCCTGCGCATAAAATCATCTGCATTGTAAAAAAAACAATGGCTAAAAGAATATTTTTATGCCTGTAATACATTTTATTCATAATAAGTTCAATAAAAAATGACATGACTAACCGTAAAGGTGATATGAAGGGTCAAACGTTATTTATCAACACCAAATACCTTCAAAAATCCATAAAATATACCACTAACGAATAATTATCGAATGTTCACAATGTTCAACTGATCATTACAGGAATAAACCTTTCCTGACTTTAATGAAACCTTATTACTAAGATTTCCATAACGGATTTCGCAATCCTCCTCTTTCCCGGCATAGATGGTTGCCGACCCTAATTTTCCACGTAACCAGGTTATATCCACTTTGTGGCCTCCGTGTATGCGAACGCCTTTTAACGTGCCATCGGGGAAATCAGCCGGGCAAGCCGGTAGAAGTGTTATCCGTTCCGGTTGAGAAAACACCATCATTTCATACATCAACCGCTGAAAACTCAACACCCCATCCAGGTTAAAAATGTTGTGTTCAGGATTATGTGATGTTACCAATCCTTTGTAGAAATAATTCCGGCGGGCAAAACGATCTAAATTTGTTTTTACCTTCACCGTATCCTGCAGCCTGCATGCCATCAAAGCCACGTGTATCAGTCCGTGTGCCGATTCGGTATCATAAGTAAAGCGTTTGTCCAGAGCAACTTTCGTCGCTTTCAGCAAATCTGGGGATACGCCCGGTTGCAGGAATTCTGTCCCCGGAAATACCGGGTATAAATGCGAATTGTGCCGGTGTGCATAATTATCGGGACTATCGACAGGAACCCATTCGGCCAGGGCGCCGTCCTGATTGATGCGATAAGGAACCATTTTGTTGTAAAAACTTTTCCATTTATCGGTTTCCTGTTTCGGTAAGTTTAATATTTTGCCCATTTTCAATAAATGTTCAAATACTTCTTTTGCTATGGCAACGTCCATAGTCGCATCTTTTGAAATCAGGGTATGGCTTCCCCGGGTTGAATTTTCAGGTGAGATACCTGGGTAAATATGAAAATAGCCATCGCTGCCTTTCACTAAATAATCTTCGTAAAAGTCTGCCATTTCCCGGTACAAAGGCAAAACTTCCTTGCGCATGAAAACCGTGTCCCCATTAAGCAAGGCATGTTCGTAAAATGGCATGAAGTTCCAGCCTGCCCCGCCGGGCCAATACATCCAGGGATATTCATTCAGGTAATGATTCAGGTAACCTTTTTCCGGGTCGGCATAATGAGCCACCATAAAACCACGGGTTCCGAGGTAGTTTTTGGCATTGAGCCTCCATCCGGGAAGTACGTTCTTCACATAATCGAAATAGGATTGGGCACATTCAGACAGGTCACCCGTAGAAATGGCCGAAATGGCCAGGTTCACATTAGAATCAAATACAAAACCTCCAAGCCAAGCCGGATTCCAGCCTCCACCCCAAATCCCCTGCAACGGAGGCGGATATTTTCCCGATGAGGAAATCAGTAAATATCGTCCCATGGCATATATCTGTTCGAGAAACAGGGGCGAAATACCTTTGGAATGAATGTAATCTAACATATCATCGGTAGAGGTAGTTTTCCATTGTGAGGCGGCACCCAGATCAAGGGCAGAACGAAGAAACATGTTGCTGTGTTGCAGGGCGTGTGGCCGATGTAACTTTTCGTAATCTGCCGGCAGGGTTGCCAATTCATTTTTAATGGCCGAAGCTTCCGTGCGGCTGCCTTCGTCGAGGGGTTTTATCCGTACAAGCAATAAAACTTCGGCAGCATCTTTAATGACCAGTTTGTTTTGGTTTTTCTGTATCTGGCCACCTTTCACAATTACACGGGCTATCCCGTCGTAACCACCGCTATCTTTGGCGTATTGCACATG
>JBBIUJ010000306.1:0-5153 GCA_037440345.1 Prolixibacter sp. | reverse complement strand
TTCCTTTACGGGAGCTACGCCCCTCGGTTTGGTGAAGGAGGGGCTCAATAGCGGAAAATTAATGGCCTCAATTTCCACTGATAGCCGGATTCCGAGCTATTTCGACATGTTCTGGGGCAACATGAGCGGATCGCTGGGCGAAATTTCGGCCATCGCAATCCTCATTGGAGGCATCTATCTGCTTTGGAAGAAAATCATTACGTGGCACATTCCTGCCTCTATCCTTGTTACACTTTTCATCTTCGAAAGTATGTTCTGGTTGCTTTCTCCCGGAAATTTCATGGATCCCATTTTTCACCTGATTACCGGCGGGGTGATGCTTGCAGCTTTCTTTCTTGCAACCGATCCGCATAGCTCCCCTTCTACGCCTGCCGGGAAACTTCTATTCGGAGCGGCCATTGGATTGATCACCATACTCATCAGAAATTTCACTCCACTTCCGGAAGGGGTTGCAATAGCAATTCTTGTTATGAATGGTTTTGTTCCTTTGATCAACAAGAGGATTTCTAAAAATTAAAATGGATAATTGATAATTGAAAATGGAAAATGGACAATTGAAAATGACTTAAAAATCAGAATGATTGAGAAACTGTTTAAAATTTGTAATTCCATATACCGGAGGTATAATATGTGGGTAGAAAGCAGATAATTGAGGATCCATTTCGTACCGTACGGGACGAGATTATCATTGGCGATTAATTTTCTACCCACATTAAATCCCTACCGGGATAAAAAATGTAAATTTAAACAGTCCCTGATACTTCCATTATTTGGAACCTTTCAATAAATTAATTTTGAAGAAAGTAGAAAATTTTTCTTCATTGATTATGTAAAGCGCATACCTTTCATTAAATTTGGTGTGTATTATTGGTTCCTCTTCCATAATTATCCTAATCGAAAATTCTTAAACTTAATTCTAATTTGTTTATTGTCAAAACCACGATCAAGTAACATTCACTAATTCAGCACAATGTATTATTGTCAACTTTCAATTATCAATTGTCCATTAAAATAATACCCTAACTCAAAAATCATGGAACTCCTTATCCCTATTTTGATTGCCATCGCTGTCTTGATTATCTCCGGATTCCGCATTGCCCAGGAATATGAACGTGCCATTGTATTCCGGTTGGGAAGGTACAATGCCACCAAAGGCCCCGGACTCTACTGGATCATTCCGCTTATTGACCGCCAGCAAACCATCGATATCCGTACCAAGACAGTGGATCTCGAACAACAGGAGACCATCACCAAGGATAGTGTCACCATCAAGGTGAATGCGGTACTCTGGTTCAGGGTCACCAATCCCGAAAATGCGGTGATAAAAATTGCCAATTACAACCAAGCCGTTTATCAGTTCTCCGTAACGGCCCTTCGAAACATCATCGGGCAGCACCACCTCGACGAGGTTTTGAGAGAACGCGAGCAGATCAATGCTACGCTCCAGAAAATCGTTGACGAAACCACAGAACCCTGGGGAGTAAAGATCGAGATGGTCGAGATGAAAGATGTGGAAATCCCTGAATCCATGCAGCGCGCGATGGCTCGGGAAGCTGAAGCCATACGCGAAAAACGCGCCAGGATCATTAAAGCCGAAGCCGAACTAGAGTCTTCCATCAAACTTACGCAAGGGGCCAAACAAATGGAAAACAGCCCCTTCTCCCTGGAACTAAGAAGAATGCAGATGCTATCCGAAATTGGCATCGACAACAACACAACTACCGTGATACTGATGCCATCGGAATTCTCCAATGCAGCCAGAAGTTTCACTGAAATGGTAAGTAAACAGGCAAAACCCAAAGAGTAAACATTAAACCTGCCGGGTATGGGCAAAATTTTAATTCTGCTGCTGGCTATATTCCCGCTCCTTTTTCCTCCAAAGGAGACGATGAAAGTGATCCGTGAACGTCCTATGCCTGCCTTCTCCGAAACTTATTATGTGCTCAGATCAGACACCACCATAAAGCATGGAAGATACGAGGCAGTAGCTTTGGGGAAAGTCTTGTTGAGTGGATTCTACAAGATGGGGAAACCAGATAGTATTTGGACCCAATATAACGAACAGGGAAAAATTCGGGCAAGGGGTTGGTACAAAGGCAACAATAGGGACAGCACATGGGAATATTTCAACAACAAAGGGGAACTGGAACAAAAGCTTGATTTCACAAATAATGAGGTACTTTATTACCAGACAACTTTTACAAAACATCCCTTCAGGATCATCACAAAAGCTGATACACTGATGAGCATTCTCGACAGGCCTCCGCTATTTATTGGTGGCATGACCCGGTTCACTGATTGTGTGAACAACCAACTACGCATCCCGCTTCACAAACATGATGAAAATGTAAAAGGGATCGTTTATGTCACCATCACAATCGACAGTCTGGGGAGAACTTCCAACCCCAGAATTCTGAAAGGAATAGGGAAAGCTTGTAACGAAGAGGCCTTGAGAGTGATGAAAACCATCCCGGATGAATGGTTACCAGCTGTATTAAATGAGAAATTTGTTACAGTGGATTATATCATCGGTTTCGCATTCGATCCGAGGCTTCCCGGAATTTTCGATTCGGATCCTCCAAGGAGGAACAATTACAACCTGGGAGGAGATTGGGAATTCATGTACTAAGAGGCTGTATAAATTTGGTCAAATGCTATGAAGTGTTCAACCCTTTCGGGGTTGTCGTGGCATTTGTTCCATTTTCCCCCGGTTTCACCGGGGGTTATTGACATTAAACCCTTTTCAGGGTTTTGAAGAAAAAGTCCGAAGGACTTGAATATGAATCGAAGATCGGCGAAGCCAATAACCCCCGGTGAAACCGGGGGAAAATGACAGACTAGGTTCAGGAACCCCGAAGTGGGTTCAACAATTCTGTTAGTAAATTTAAACAGTTTCTAATATTCTTATCTAAAAATTTAATACTCAACTTGTCATGAACGACGACACCCTAATTACAACCAGCACCAACCTCGAAGGTTACCGGATCATCAAACAACTTGGCCTTGTGAGAGGTATCACTGTCCGGTCAAGAAATATTTTCGGCTCCTTTGCAGGAAGCTTGATGACCATCTTTGGAGGCAAGAATGTGATTTATACAGAACTGTGCGAAAAAGCCAGGGAAGAGGCTCTTCAGCTAATGATTGATCATGCCCGGATCATTGGCGCCAATGCCATCATCAACATGCGCTACGATGCCAACGATGTAATGACCGGCCTGACTGAAGTGCTGGCTTACGGAACTGCCGTGGTGGTAGAAAAAATCTGACCGGATGAGACTGGACTTTAAATTTATCTCTTACCTGGCACTCTCTTTGGTCGCCGGAGTGCTTATTGCCTGGATGGATTCCCGCCCGGGCTGGGACGATACCGGCATCACAGCCGGTACAATTGTTCTTGTTTCGGCGCTTTTCGGATACCTCTGGCCTTCCCGTCCCTGGATATGGGCGCTGACTGTCAGCCTTTGGATTCCGCTGCATGCGATTATCCTATCAGGAGACTTAAAGATGTTGCTGGTAACACTGTTCGGCTTTGCCGGTTCCTATCTTGGGGCCTCGGTAAAAAACAACAAACCATCCAGTCCCAATTAAACATTTGATTTTTCAATTATGCATTCCTAACCCTGAGCTTGCTGCTGCGCTCAGGGTTCAATCTCATCTTCTCACTTTCTCATTTTCACATTTTCCAATTTTCACATTGGCACATTATTTCCCTACCTTTGTCCAAAACCTTGCGCTTATGATAAAATCAATGACCGGATACGGCAAAGCCGAATGTGAGCTTTCGCAAAAAAAAGTAACAATTGAGATCAAATCCCTGAACAGCAAACAGATGGATCTCAATACCCGAATCTCACTCCTCTTCCGGGAGAAAGATCTGGAGATTCGTCGGGAGTTATCCGATAAGCTGGTACGTGGAAAAGTTGATTTTATTCTCTATACCGAATCCCTTGGCGAAGATTCAGCCACAAAAATAAATGCCGGCATTGTCTCAAGTTATTACAAACAACTGGGAAAAATCTCTTCTGACCTCAATATCCCGCTGCACGACAACATCTTACAGACCATCCTCACACTACCGGAAGTGGTAAGAAACGAACGCGAAGAGCTCGATGATCAGGAGTGGAAATCGATCCTTGTCAAGATCGGCGAAGCCATCGAAGCGCTGGATCGGTTTCGTTTACAGGAAGGAGCCATCCTTAGGCAGGATCTCATAGTCAATATCAACATCATTACGGCTTTGCTGGCCGAAGTTGATCAATATGAAGCGGAGCGGGTGACCCGCATCAAAGAGAAAATTTATGACGGACTCAAAGACATCTCCATGGAACAGGTGAATGAAAACCGTCTCGAACAGGAGTTGATTTTTTACCTCGAAAAGATGGATGTCAACGAGGAAAAAGTGAGGCTACTCAACCATTGCAACTACTTTCTCGAAACCATCGACCTGGCCGAACCAGTAGGGAAAAAACTCGGTTTCATTGCCCAGGAGATTGGCAGGGAGGTCAATACGCTAGGTTCAAAAGCCAACCACCTGGAGATGCAGAAATTGGTGATCCGAATGAAAGACGCCCTTGAAAAGATCAAAGAACAGTTGCTAAATGTTTTATAAACTGATTGAACTCCAATGAAGGAAGGCAAAATCATCATTTTCTCAGCTCCTTCTGGTGCGGGTAAAACGACCATTGTCAGACATCTGCTCTCGAAACACCCCGATTTCGCCTTTTCCGTTTCGGCAACAAGCCGCAAACCGAGAGGGAAAGAGGTAGACGGAGTTGATTATTTTTTTTTGACAGCTGATGAGTTCAAGGTCAAGATCGACAACGGGGAGTTTTTGGAATGGCAAGAGGTCTATCCGGATAATTTTTATGGCTCGCTGAAAAGTGAAGTAGACAGTATCCTGAAAAGCGGTAAAAACATCCTATTCGATGTGGATGTAGTTGGTGGAAGCAATATCAAGAAGCATTATGGCGATCGCGCACTGGCGCTCTTTATCCAGCCGCCGTCTATCACCGAACTGGAAAAACGACTTCTGGCCCGATCAACTGACGACAAGGAGGTAATCCGCAAAAGAGTGGAAAAGGCAGAACGTGAACTGACATTTGCGCCCCTCTTCGACTATATCATCGTCAACGATACCCTCGAACACGCGCTGC
>JBBIUJ010000305.1:0-5190 GCA_037440345.1 Prolixibacter sp. | reverse complement strand
TCTTTCACGAAAAATTTGCGGCTTTCCGCAAACCGGCACAGGATTTCTTTCACTCCCAAAACGACAAGCTGATCAAAGGGCTGGAAGCGGCCAAAATAACCCATGGGGCCAGAATCTGGAAAATCTACGACATGGGATTTATCGTCCGCACCAAAACCATTACCATCGCCTTTGACCTGGTGAGCGGCATCACCTCCGGCTCCAAAGATTTCGCGCTGACCGACGAGATGTTGGACAACCTGGTGAAGCAATGCGACATCCTCTTTATCAGCCACAAACATGCCGACCATGCTGAAAAAGCCGTTGCAGCCAGGTTTATTGCTGCCGGAAAACCGGTGGTATCGCCGCTGCAAGTGTGGCGCGGCGATACCATTGCGCAACAGATGGTCCATCCCGAACGGCTAACCGAAAAAACCCAATTCATCACGCTGAAAGATCAACGCAAACTCCCGGTGATCGTCTATCCCGGCCATCAACTGGAGGGAATCGATAACAATGTGGTTTTGATTACCACCCCGGACGGGATCACCATCGCACACACGGGCGACGAGATCAACGAAGGCAATTTCATGCCCGATTTCGAATGGATCGACCAGGTGGCAAAAAACCACAAGGTCGACATCCTGATGCCCAATGCCTGGACCATGGATATTTTCAGGATCGTTAAGGGTTTCGACCCAAAATTGGTACTTCCCGGGCACGAACTGGAGCTTGGCCACACGGTTTGGGACCGCCTGCCCTACTGGGGGGATGATGCCTACCTGGAGCTCAACTACAAGCAGTTAAAAACTTCCAAATATCCGGTGGTGGCGTTGATTTGGGGGGAGTCGTTCGAATACCTACCGAAGCAATCAGTAAAATATAAATAATGTTTATCCCCTGCCGGGGAAACAGTATCGATGATCATTGCTTCTATTGAGATTGATGCCCTGCGGGCAAAGACTATCCCCGCTCCCGCACGATTGCACCTAAAATCGCGCGGTACCAGGGTCATTCAAGGTCAAGTATTATTTTTAGATTTTCAAGTACGGTTTTTCTAATATCGTTCGGAAGTTCACCGATTTTCTGGACAAATCGCTTATTATCAATAGCCCTGATTTGATCTATCATCAGATCGGATGGTTTCTGCATATTGGCAATGCCCTTCTTTATGTGGACCCTTAATATATCACTTTCTTTAACTACGTTGGTGGTGATCGGACAAATAATTGTGGATGGATGCAGGGAATTAAGTAAATCAGTCTGAACAATCAGGACAGGTCTGATTTTGCCAGGTTCAGTACCTATTTGAGGATTCAGGTCAGCAGTCCAAATATCAAATTGTTTAATCTTCATCGCTTATTCTTTCAAATTCTCCTAATACCAACATCGACTCATCTTGAACTAATTTTGATTCTTTGGCAAGCTTTGTAGCAAGAATTTCCCTTTTATTATAACGATTGTAATAATCAACGGCCTCATTGATATAACGATTTCTCGTCTTCTTGACTTTTGCGATCACGCTCTCTGCATCTATAAAAATCTGATCTTCGAGTTTTAATGAAAGAGTTTTCATAATTAGTAATTTTTTATCACAAATGTATATACAATTTGTGATACCAACAAGACATACTCAGATTTTCTGCCCATGGCCGCTCCCGCGCGATTGCAGGGGGAAAGCGAAGAATCCAGCACTAAATGCGAATCCTGATCCTGTCCGAAAATCATACCGAAAAATTGAAACTCATAATACACATATGCAATATTAGCATCCGTTTGGGGATTTCGTGCAACAGGGCTTCATGTTGAGTCTCGTCCCTCAACCATACGAAGCCTTAGTTATTATGGCACGTATATTATTCAGTTTTTTCATACAATCTTATTGCGGGATTAATCACTTTTTCAATTAATTCATTACTCGAATTAATGTCAAGAAGGTCAACTTTCTTAAATTTCCCTTTAATTTTAAAAGTACCATCTTCATAGTCGATATTTGGAAGTTTTGCAAATAGTTTTGAATCAACGTATTCAAAATTTCCCATCAGATTCTCAAACTTTTTTACCCAATCTTTGAATTGCTTTATTTCATAGAACACACCAAAAATTAATTGTGGTTCGTCCTGGTTTTTATCGTCAAGAATTATCCTAAAATACAGAACTCTTAATTTGTCGTCGATTTCCGTAAAATTTTGTCCTTTTTGGACTTCTGTATTTGATTCTTCAACAAATGCTACTGCAAATTTTCTAAGTAGCCACAAATTAACGTTATTTGGTTCCAAACCTGTCGAACTGCGTGCGCTGACACTATAACCACTTGGTCTTAAAATCTGAAATCTATACTCAGTCTCACCTAATTGACCTTCAATTTCTTTAATTAAGTACGAAGATTCATTGTAAAGTTTTTGAATGAAATCAAAGGCATTCCTGATTTGAATTGTGACTTCTCTTTTGTCAGGTTTATTTTCCATTGTAAAAAATATTTTCGGGTTGATTTATTTTACAAGTCTTTATGTTTTGGAAGAATGATTTTTGATAAAATTTAAAGAATTGACCAATTTTCTCAAATTCGGCAAGGCTTTCCAGAAAACCTGAAAATTCTCCTTTGAATTTGGATGTTTTTAAATTATAAAATATGGAACTGTAATTATTAAAATTCTGAAGTCCTTTAACATTTGCAATTCCAATATAGCTTCTCAACCTTTTTTTTATTAGCAAATTATACAAGTCATTCGCAAATTCTTTATTATGAAGAAGGTTGTTTTTTATTAAATGAGCTTCAAGAAAATTAGTTACTGTTTGCCAATTTGTCCAAATAAAATTCAGATCCTTATCTTCGTATTTTAAATATTTTGTTTTGTCTTTATTGTATTCTGCTGTAATGGCAACATAAACAAATTCCTTATTTTCATTATCTGCTGCTAGCTTGCCCATTTTAATTTCTCTGGAAATCTGGGAAGCAACTGTCAATGTTTTTGGTGAAAAGTCCGAGTATAATTTTGCTTCAAAAAGTATATAAAACTCACCACAAACTACAATTAAATCAGGTTCTGTACCATCATCATAACTTTGCCAAAAACGAAAATCTGCATTTTTTGAATCATTTAAAGAAACATTTATTCCAAGCTGAATTAAATACTCCATTAATAATTGTCGATTTGAATATTTAAAAAACGAGAAAACATTTGAAGTCAAAATGTCTTCCTTGTCTTCAAGCTTATTCGGAATTTTCCCGTATAATTCAGCAATTATCATAGTCGTTTAAATATGTGCCATAACGTTTTCGGGCTTGGCGAAGGTGGCGATTTTCACCACAAATGTTGATGCGGAGAACCAAACTTTGATTAACCACAAATGTGTCTGCGGAGCACTGAACCGCCACTTTTGCCAAACCCGTGTTACCTGCTGGGCTTCTTCTTCTGTGTTGTGTCATTATACTTTAAGTTTAAGAAAATAAAAGTCGTTAACAGTGTCCCAATTAAAATTGTAGTTCTGTCCCAGAATTATGTCGTCACCTTGAGGTGTGTTTGTGTTGTAATGCAAACGGCTACCTGCTTTGTATTCTTTCCCGTGTCGGAAGTCAAAGTCGCTTGTATCTGCCGAATAACTTTCCTTATTTACATAATGAGTGTGGTCAGTCGCAAGAATAAAATAGCAAAGGTCAATGTCGTGTTTCTTGTAAAGTTCAAGATTAGAAATGTCCTCAAAGGCTTTGTATCTATTATTGGGTTCTGCTCCATTTTCTTTCTTGAAAAATTTCAATTCAATAGCAGTCTTTGTAGTGGTCTTGTCGTCTTGGTATTTTAATAATAGGTCAACTCTTGCTTTAGTTGATTTACTCTTTCTGCTTTCTTCCGTCAAGCTGATATAAGTTTCAAATTCAAGATGGAATTTGTCAACTAAGCGAAATTCATAAAGTTGTCCAAGTGTTTTTAAAATGTGTCCAAACTCTAATTGAAAAGATGCTTCATTTTTTGCTGTAAGTCCACCAAATGCAAGTTTATGCGTCAACAGTTTATAAGCTGTATTTACAATTTCTTCTGTCAGTTTAATTTGGTCTTCTTTATTCATTTTCTGTCAAATTATGTTGTTAGTAACGGTCGTGGTAGCCTTGCAGGTAACAATGTTTCTATACGCTACAAACATGCGCTTATACACCCAATATGGGCATATTGAGGCAGGTTTGTTGCGGATTACCGGAACGATAAACTTACGCAATAATATTTATATCTCATTGATATCGAAGTGGAAATAGCGAACCACATTTGGGTGATGTGGTTTGTAACCGTATTTTTATTATCTTGAGATAATATTCATCGCCTGCCGCACCTGTTGCGTATAATTTTGCACAGTATTTGATACGATCCCGATATTTTCCTGTGCTTCTTTCCAGTTTCGCTGGTCAATGGCTTCACGAATGCCCGGCAATGTTTTGACCCCGTAACCGGTATAATATCCCGGGGCATAGATCTGGTGCTTGTACCATGGCCTTCGCGGCAATCCATGTTCATTGATCAGGCTTCTTTCTACTTTGTACAAAATCCCGTTCAACTCCTTCTGTTTATCGTCAGGCAACAGGATGGAACGACCATATTGTTTTTGAAATTCTTCCGTACTGTTTTTCAACTGTTCCATCGCATTTTCAAGGTCACTGAAATTAAGATAGGGTACTTCATCCTTTATTTTCGGTGTCCCGTAATTTTTTACCGGATCTTTTGCCAGGTCAAACAATTTTTCGCGGACCATGTTGTTTTCCTGATCTGTTTCGGTCCTGGTATTGTCGAGCAATGTTTTCAATTCGGTAACATAATTGGCCAATGTTTTGTAAAAACTATTGACATCGAACGGCAGTACATCGGCATTGGCCATTCTCATCATTGCCCGGCCGGCGGTTTTCGACAAAGCAATGCCATATTGAAACCCGGGATCCTTGAATTTGATAAAATGATCATAAGAATCATAAATGGAATGGTATTCCCCGCCTTGTCCTTCTCCACCAAAACCCAGGTTCATGGATGCAATGCCCAAAAACTGAAGAAAGCCGGACCAATCGGAGCCTGCACCCAAAGCGCCAAGTTTGATATTCTTGTTCCCCAACATTTTGGCACGGGAAGTTTTATCAGCAGTTACCATATCGGAAGCATATTTTCTCTCCTTTATACTCACCCCTGTTTGCGGATCAATCACATCATTCGCTATTTCATTAAAGAAAGG
>JBBIUJ010000304.1:0-5202 GCA_037440345.1 Prolixibacter sp. | reverse complement strand
TGCAGCAGGTCCTCCTCTTTTTCGATGTGGCTTCCTCCACGCTCCCAAAAAGGACTGAGCGGATGCCTTTCTGAGATAATATCAGAAGCAAACTGACTGATCCTGTTATCGGGATGAACAGTAAAGAAACGTGCAGCATCAAAATCGGGCTCATCAATGTGGAGACGGTACTCATCCAGAATTGTGCGTATAACCGGATTCACAGAGACCATGTTGTCAATATCCAGTTCCGACAAAACATAGTTGGCAACAGTTTCGGATATCCATTCACCACTCTCTTCGTGCTCGTAATCGTATATCTTGAGCGGTCCGCATTTGAGCAGCACCCGCAGGATTTCCTTTTCTTCCAGTTCAAAAGGGTTCGCAACAACAGTTGTTTCGACAGCTTTGGGTTGCTCCGGGACACTCCTTTGTTCTGCAGGTTGAGCAGGTTCCCGACTATTTTGGGCCTCATTCTTTTTCAGCTTCAACTTCCTGATCTCGTTGTAAAGCACATCTTCGCGCACCTCGAGCAGCCGGCTGCACTCCTTGAGGTATTCGACCCGGACAATCTCTTCGGGAATGACAGAAATAGAACTGACAATATCGGTAATCAGTCTGGCCCTCGACAAAGGGTCGTTTTCAATTCCGTCCAGTAAAATTTTGGTCTTGAATTTGATAAAATCGGTCTCGTTTCCCTTGATATACCTTGTAAGCTCTGAAGAACTCATTGCTTTGGAAAAGGAGTCCGGGTCTTCACCAGTCGGCAAAGGCAACACTTTTACGTTGATCCCCTCTTCCAAAACAAGATCAATTCCACGCAATGACGCCTTGATTCCGGCCTGGTCGCCATCGTAAATGATCGTGATATTTTTGGTAAATCTCCGGATAAGCCTGATCTGATCGACGGTCAGCGAAGTGCCCGAAGAGGCCACCACATTCTCGATCCCGGCCTGGTGCATCGCGATGACATCGGTGTAACCCTCTACCAGGTAGCACTTGTCTTCCTGGATGATCATCCGCTTGGCCAGGTAAATTCCGTAAACCACACGGCTCTTGTGGTAAATATCCGACTCGGGGGAGTTGAGGTACTTGGCAATGCTCTTCTCCTGCGAAAGGGTCCTTCCGCCAAAGGCGATGACCCTACCGGAGATACTGTGGACCGGGAACATCACCCTTCCCGCGAACCGGTCGCGGACCCACTCATCACGCTTGATGGTAAGGCCGGTCTTTTCGAGGAACTCCATTTTGTATCCCTCTTTGAGGGCCGCATTGGTGAATGGCTCTTTCCCGTCGGGACAATAACCCAATCCAAATTTTTTGATGATCTCGTCCCTGAAACCCCGTTCGTGGAAGTAGCTAAGTCCGACCGCCCTGCCATATTCGTTCTCCCATAACTGCTCAGCAAAATATTTCTGCGCGAACTCGGAGACGATGATCTGGCTCTCGTGGTCGTTTCGCTCCTGAACATCTTCTGGCCGTTCCTCCTTCTCCTGGATCTCGATGTGGTATTTTTTTGCCAACCATCGCAGCGACTCTACAAACGAGAGGTGTTCGTGCTCCATGATGAAATTGACAGACGATCCTCCCTTTCCGCATCCAAAACATTTGTAGATCCCTTTGGCAGGCGAAACATTGAAGGAGGGGGTTTTTTCGTTGTGAAACGGACAGAGGCCAAGCAGGTTCGTCCCCCTTCTTTTAAGGGTAACAAACTCACCTACAACCTCTGTGATTTCAGCGGTATCGAGTATTCTTTGGACGGTGGCCTGGTCGATCATGTGAACAAATGTAGTGAAATTAGGAGAAAAAGCATGGGCAGAGGGCATTGGGAGAAAATAGGGAGAGACTTTGGGAGCTTCGCCCGATCACCCCTCGGCTACGCTCGGGGACCGGAATGGCTTCACACTTGCCCCTCGCCCCCGAGCGGAGCCGTGAGGCCAAAATTATCGGAGCGGCCCGGGTCCCCGAGCGTAGCCGAGGGGTGATCGAGTATCAGCGGAGCCATGGGGGCATGGGATAGGGGCGAAGGGGAAATGGAGATTGATGAGGTTGTTTCCTCACCCTGAAAGGGTCAAATTTGAATAACCCCGGGTGAAGCGAAGCAGAACCCGGGGTAAAGCAATGCCAGGAGATCACCGTCCGCGGTAGCTTATTTAACAATGTACCATGATCGTTTCGGACGGAAGGAGCAAATCATGATAAAAGCATAACTCTTATCTGTGCTACTAAAAATCATCCTTCATTATTATCATTTTACCCAGATTTTCCGTAAATTGTATCTATGTCCAACATCGATCATTCAACGGGAGATTTACTTTACAAAATTGCCATTTCATTTGTTCCCTGCATAGGCAGCGTCGCGGCCAAATCGTTGATAGCATACTGCGGCAAAGCCCGGCAGCATCGTGTGAACCTGTCAGGATACCGAAGATGCAATATTTTTAAAATGTTTTGAATCTCTGGTTTTCTATTAGTAAACTTATTATCTTTGTGCAGTGTTTAATATTATCACAAGAAGAACCCTGCTAGATTATGCCCAAAGGTATCCTTTGGCAGCAACGGCGCTATTTGAGTGGTATCATGAGTTAATTCTTGCAGATTTTAAAAATTTTAATGAACTCAAAAAAGTATATGGAAATGCAAGTTTAGTTAGTGATGATCGAGTCGTGTTTAATATTATGGGGAACAAATACAGATTAGTTGTACGAATGGTTTTTGAGTTCAAGGCAATACAAATAAAATGGTTTGGGACTCATGTAGAATATGATAGAATAGCTGCGGCATCAATACCATTTAAAAAGTAAATGTAATGGAATTAAAAATTATTAAAACAAAGAAACAATACGAGGAATTCCTCGATTGGGTAGATATGCTTTTTGATAAAAAAGTAAAAGCTGATACAATACTTGGTAATAAATTACAAGTTGCCCTGTTGTTAATTAAACAATATGAAGATGCCAATTATCCAATTCCATTGCCAGACCCTATTGATGCCATAAGAGTGAAAATGAATGAACTTGGATTAAAGAACAAAGACCTGGTAGGTAAAGTTGGGAGCAAAGGATATGTCTCCTCTTTGTTAAACAAAAAAAAACCATTAACCCTGGAACTGGCCAGGCTATTTCATCAAGAGTTGAATATTCCGGCAGAGGTACTTTTATCATAGCTAAAAAAAGGCCTTGATCTTATAGGAAAACCTAACTGAGGTGGAAAATCCTTCGAAAAAAATTCCCTTTTTACCCAGATTTTCCGTAAATTGTATCTATGTCCAACATCGATCATTCAACGGGAGATTTACTTTACAAAATTGCCATTTCATTGGTTCCCGGTATCGGCAGCATTACCGCAAAATCTTTGATTGCCTACTGCGGCAGTGCCGGCCAGGTTTTCGGTGAAAAGGAAAGAATTCTCCGCACCATCCCCGGGGTTGGTACCGTATTGGCAAAAAATATCCTGCAATCCAAGGTTATGGCAAGGGCCGAAAAAGAGGTTGACTTCATTACCAGGAATGCTGTAAATGCCCATTTCTACCTCGATGAAAGCTATCCTCAAAGGTTAAGGTCCTGTGTGGATGCACCCATCCTGCTCTTTTCAAAGGGGAAACCCAACTTGAATTGCCCCAAGGTGATCAGCATTGTTGGCACAAGAAATGCCACCGAATATGGCAGGGAGATTGTCGATAAATTCATCTTGTCGGTGGCCGAACGCGGCTATGATATTCAGATCGTCAGCGGACTTGCCTATGGAATCGACATCCAGGCACACCGGGCGGCGCTGCACAACAATTTACCAACCGTTTGCGTTCTGGCCCATGGTTTGGAAACGGTTTACCCCTCGCTCCACAGGGCGATAGCGCTGGAGATGTGTGAGAAAAACGGGGGCATGGTCAGCGATTTTCTAAGCAACTCGGTCATTGACCGTAAAAATTTCTTGCGGCGAAACCGCATCATTGCCGGACTCGCCGATGCCGTCATCGTCGTGGAATCGGCCAAGAAAGGTGGCGCCTTGCTTACCGCAGAGTTAGCAATTTCTTACAATCGCGATCTTTTTGCCTTTCCCGGCAGGATCGGTGAAACCTATACCGAAGGGACTCATTTTCTGATCAAAAGCAACCGCGCCGGACTCATCGAGAACATCGGCGATCTGGAATACTGTATGAACTGGCGACCGGATTCACCTGCCGCGGATGGGTACCAGCCCCGTTTGTTCACCGACTTATTGCCTGATGAACAAAGGGTGGTGGACCTGCTTCAGGAGTCGGGGGAGACCGCCATCGATCTGATCTGCCAGGCCACAGGATTGCCGATGAACAGGGTCTCGCCAATGTTACTGGCGCTCGAATTTTCGGGTATTGTGAAGTGCCTGCCCGGAAAGGTGTTCAAGTTGGCTTAAAAAGTCGTTACTTTGCAAGCAAAAGACTAACAGCCATTAACGGTTAGGTTTTAGCTTATGGCTGTTCAAAAACAATTAATGACTACAACTTTTGATAAATTCGGGATTGGCAAATCCATCTTGAAAGCGCTGGACGAGATTGGTTTCCTCGAGGCAACACCTGTCCAGGAGCTGGCCATCCCGGTCATAAAATCGGGTCAGGATATTCTGGGTATCGCCCAAACCGGCACCGGAAAGACGGCTGCCTATCTTATTCCCATCCTGATGAAACTGGTGAAGGCGGAGGGGGAAGATCCCCGGGCACTGATCCTCGTACCGACCCGAGAACTCGCTATCCAGGTTGGGGAAGACATCGAAGAACTTACACAATATACCAACATCCGGTCAGCCGCAGTCTTTGGTGGCATTGGCTGGACCAAGCATGCCGAGCTGGTAACGCCCGGTGTCGACATTGTCGTGGCGACTCCCGGGAGGTTGTGGGACCTCTACACGGTGGGCGCCCTCAGGTTAAAGAAAATCAAAACCCTGGTGATCGACGAGGCAGACCGCATGCTCGACATGGGTTTTATGCCACAACTGAACCAGCTTTTCGAAGTGATTCCGCCCAAAAGACAAAACCTGCTATTTTCAGCTACCTTCTCCGACAAAGTTGAGCTGATCAGCAACGAATTCCTCACCTTCCCGGCCAGGGTAGAAGTAGCGCCATCAGCCACTACCGTGGATAAAGTTGAACAATATTTCTACCGGCTACCTAATTTCAGGAGCAAGCTGAACCTTATCAACTTCCTGCTGACAGATACAGAGACCTACAAAAGGGTAATCATTTTCTGC
>JBBIUJ010000303.1:0-5269 GCA_037440345.1 Prolixibacter sp. | reverse complement strand
TGTCAAACTGAAAGCTGATTACTTTCGGATCGAATTTGTCGCATTCCAGTCCCATGCCACCTCCACCCACATAGTTGGTATGGCCAGTCGAGGTATGTCCCATGCGCAGAATGACCCATTTCCCGACAGGTACCATCCATTGAAGCAGACCATCTGGCTTGAGACTCGAAGTTATGTTCATGAGATTTTCCCTTTTGATGACGGCCGATTCTGGAAACCGGTTGTTGTCGATTCGCGGGCTTATCCGCCAGATAGCCCCCGATTTTCCTTCAAACTGGGAATTTTTCGCTTCCGCGGAAAGTTCTATTCCCGAAATTTTCAGGGCAGGACCCCATTTGGCATCATCGAGGTCTTCCGCACCAGGTTCGGAATCTTCCGGATCATATACAAAGCGGAAGAACCGAGAGGTTACAGCCGGAATAAGATGGGTATTGTTTGCATCCAAATCCAGCCAGCCGCTTCTGGGGGCTTCGAGACGGCACACAGGTTTGAAATTGGCGCCATCATCGCTGATTTCTATCTTTAGCCGGTTCGATTGATAGTTGTTCCATCCGGTGACAATGGTAAGTGAGCGGCAGGTAAATGGCTTGTCGAATGAATATTGGATCCAGCAGGGTTTACTGCTGTTAAAGATCTTCTTGTTCCCTTTTTGTGCCAGATAGCTGACCTCGGCGTCTTTGACACTGGTTGTAACTTTTGGCGTGATTTGCCAGGAGGAGACGCCTGCCCCATCCGTCGCAGGATAGGCAAAAATTGCAATGTCCTTGTAATAACTTTTGTAGGTTTCCGGTTGCGGAAGGGTGGTTTTCAGCATCTGATTTCCTGAGACGATGGTATCGGCCCACACCACCTTTTGCATTGACATTTCGGGGGTGATCCAAGGTCCGCCGGCGGCGGTAAATCCGTCGCAGGAGTTCATGCCGATTTTGATATCCAGCCGGTCTGCTTCGCTCATGGCATGTTTCACCATCTGCCACCATTCAGGAGTCATGGTTCTTACGGAAGGCTCGTAAAGTGGTGGATTTGGTACATCCCGAATGGAGAAGATGTAAGCTCCTGCAACTCCCGCCTCCTTCATGGATTCCAGGTCGGCCGTGATGGCCTCTTTGGTGACGGCTCCATGCATCCAATACCAGTAAATCCATGGTTTAGTCGATTCAGAAGTATCTTTCGAGATGGAGGTATCTTTCACAAAAGCGTTCTGTGCCGGATTTTTTCCAAATTCAGGTAGAACCGGCCGGAAGGCGGCAGCCACCAGTAAAATTGACAGGGATGTAAAGCTCCAAAATCTCATTTTCCTGAAATAAACATCAGTTCACTCTTACCCATATCCTTCGAGGTTGCCACTGCAATACCGCGCTGCTGTTTTTTGTTGACGGCGCAATAGAAATGGTAAACAATTCCTTTCCATTTGATTACGAATGATTTATGGGCAAAAAGGTCATCGTATGGTTCGGAAGGGGCTATCAAATCCTGACCTTCCCAGTCGGTCCAGTGAATCAAATCATAGGAGCAGGCAAACCTGTTGAAGGCATTGGATCTTTCCTTGCTCCAGAAAGCGCCGAAATAGAACATTGTCCAGACCTTTCCCATTTTCTGAAGGTAGGCATCACCACTGATTCCCTTGTGGTGGTTGATCACCGGATCTTTCATGAAACGGATCCAGTTGGTCATGTCGTCCGATACTGCCATGCCGATCCTTTCGGCGCCACGTTTGGCATCGAGACTATCGCCGTTTGCGTTATAATACATTACAAAGGAGTGACCGGTCAATTTGTGTTTGTCACGGATGACTGTTGATTTGTAGAGGGTATGGTTTTCCCACCAGCGGACATCCTTATCCGTCGGGGTCAAAACAGGCCTGACAAGGTAGTTCCATTCGTGAACCGTAGCGGGATCCTGAACGGTAAGCGCTATGCCAATTGATAGTACCCCCGCTTCATAGCCTTTGGTGTTTCCTCCGATGTAAGACATCCAGTATTTGCCATCATAGGTCGATAATTGATACGACCCTCCCCATTTGTAATCTTGCAAAGAAACATAACCTGCCTTTTGGTTCCAGTCCCAGCGGGTACTGTCTGTCGAAAATGACATGATCCTGCCCTTGTTTTTCCAGTGCAGCAGGTCGTCGCTTTCGGCCAGCCAGGTCTCGTATCCGCGGCCATCAAAGATCAGGTAGCTCATGATCCATTTGTTGCCTTTCCGGAAGATGCTCGGGCAGTCCATCTTTTTATCGTCATTTGGCGGAACCATCACCAGACCATATTTGTAAGGTGTTTTGATCTCTTCATATACCTGTTTCATTACTTTTTCCGGCACAACAACCGGTCGGGACTTGTTTCCTCCATGCGTTTGAATGATGAGACCGGTTATCAGAAGGATCAAAAAAGTAAGTTTTTTCATAATATTTTCTAATTATTTACTTTTCAATGAGATGGTTGCTGTCTTTAGTCCTTCGGAGGTGGCTTCCACCTGAATGTTTCCTGCAATTTTACTTGTTTGCACGATCAGCAGGCACATCCCGTTGAAGGCTTTTCGTTCGCTGGCCTTAAAAGGTTCCATGCTGGTCTGGCATCCATTGTCAACGCCGGCTATCAGACCGTTGCCACGAATGTTGAAACGGATCAGGTTAGCGGCATCAGGCACCATATTACCAGTTTCATCCGTGACTTTCACGGTTACGAAGGCCAGATCTTTTCCAGTCGGATGCAAGTTCGTACGGTTCGCTGTGAGTTCGATCTTTGCAGGTTTTCCGGCGGTATGTATTTCTGTTTCAATCACTTTTTTGCCGCCTTTTCGGGAAATAGCCCTTAGCGTTCCTGGTAAGTATTTTACACGCCACATGGCATGAAACCGATCGGGGGTCTTTCTTTGTACTCCCTGGGAAAGTCCGTTCAGGAACAATTCCACCTCATCGGCATTGTTGTAATAGGCCCAAACATCTACCAGCTGGCCCTCCTTCCAGTTCCAATGGGGGAAGAGGTGAAGCACAGGTTTGTTGGTCCATTCGCTCTGATAAAAATAGTAAATATCCTTGGGGAATCCGGCCAGGTCGATGATGCCGTAATAGGAACTTCGGGCGGGCCATTTGTAGGGTTCCGGTTCTCCAAGAAAGTCGAAGCCCGACCAGATGAAGGTCCCTGCAACGAAGTCGCTGTTTTTGATGATTTTCCAAGTCTCCTCATGCGTGGAGCCCCAATAGGCATGGGTATTGTCGTAGGCCGAAGCCGAGAGGTCGGGATTGGCTTTCAACGGTTTGTCGTAGGCCTCTGGCCAGACGCGGATGCTGTCGGAGGGCATATCATAATGACCTCGGGTCATAAATGCGGAGATACTTTCTGCAGCCAACATACTTTCACCCGGATAATTCTTTGGGAAATCCGCGTATTGATTCTGCTTGTAGTTAAAGCTGATCAGATCGAGGGCTTTTGACTGATAAATGAAGTTTTTGGACGGATACTGTTCTGTAAGTCCGCAGGTGACCGGGCGGGTGGGATCCAGTTTCTTGACAATACCGGACAGTTCCTTTCCAATACGGATACCTGTAGAATCAAACTGTTCCCGGATTTCGTTTCCGATGCTCCACCCGCATATCGAAGGATGGTTTCTGTCGCGTAAAATCATGTCTGTCAGATCGATGGTATGCCATCGAGACCAGTCGGTATGGTAATCGAAATCCATCTTTTTGACGGCCCAGCAGTCAAAGGCTTCCTCCATCACGATGAAACCCATTCGGTCGCAAAGGTCAAGCATCTCGGGCGCCGGTGGATTGTGTGCCAGTCGTATCGCGTTGCATCCCATCTCTTTCAGAAGTTTCAACTGCCGTTCCATGGCGCAACTATTCACTGCTGCCCCCAGAGCCCCTGCATCGTGGTGCATATTTACGCCCAGTATCTTAAGGGGTTTCCCGTTCAAAAAGAATCCTTTTGCGGGATCAAACCTGAACTGCCTGATGCCAAACGGGGTTTCATATTGATCTATCAGCTGACCATTTTCAAAGATTTTAGTCACGGCTGAATATTGAACAGGATTGTCAATACTCCAGAGTTGAGGATTTTGGAGATTCAGTTGGCAGTTGACGGAGGAAAGGCTATCGATATGAAGATCTGTCTTTTCCCCTATGGCCACCCGACTTCCTTTGGAATCGCAGAGGGTAGTTTGCAGTTGGACTGTCCGCTTCTGACCGGAAAGATTTCTGATTTTGCAGGTGATGTTTATGATCGCCTTTTCCGCAGGGACAACATTGGTCGTAACAAAAGTCCCCCAATGATCGATATGGACCTTCGAGACGCCAACCAACCATACATTGCGGTAGATTCCCGATCCGGTGTACCAGCGTGAATTGGGCTGGAGGCTGTTGTCTACTCTCACCGCCAGCAGGTTGGGCCTGTTTCCGGAATTGAGATATTTTGTGAGATCGTAACGGAAAGAGCTATAGCCATAGGCCCTTTTACCAAGATAGTGGCCATTGATCCATATTTCGCTGTTGCGATAAACTCCGTCGAAATCGACAAAAACCTGCCTATTCTCCAGTTCTTTCCCGAGCACAAAACTTTTCCGGTACCAGCCAATCCCTGCAGGCAGTGCCCCGCCGTTTACTTTGGTCGGATGCTCTTTGCTGAAGTTACCTTCGATGCTCCAGTCGTGTGGCAGATCAAGATTCCGCCAGTCAGCGTCATCAAAGTTCGGCAGATATGCCTGTTGATTATCGCCCAAAAAGAATTTCCACCCTTCCGTGAAATCGAAGTGATAACGAACTTTTTCCGCTCCTGATGATGAATTCAGAAATAAAAAAATCAGAAATAATAGCGTGAATTGTCCCTTCAAAATCCGTATGTTTTATTTGTCATTTTAATGATATCAACTACAAAAAAACAAAAAATATTGATAACGTTTACATTTTTTATGATGTTTATACATTGGGTATTTACTATTTCTAAAATTGTTGTTTTTGCAAACGTTTTTTTGTAAAAGTTATTCCGATATGCTACATTTGTTTCCTGAAAAATCAGCATCATGATTATACAAAAGAAAGGTTTCGCAATTGACAGATCGAGGTAAATTGTTTATTCCCTACCGGGAAATCAATTCATTTTGCGATAAATTTTCTATTAAGCTTTATGCCCTGACGGGCAAGGTCATTAAGTTGCGAAATATTTATGCGAGGAGGTAGGACGAAGCAATCTATCAATATTCAAAGATATACTAAAATGGTCGTTGGCAGGAGAAACGATGGAGTAATGTGTTACACAAGAAGTTGATTGCGACA
>JBBIUJ010000302.1:0-5277 GCA_037440345.1 Prolixibacter sp. | reverse complement strand
ACCATCCTACTGGGAAAGAACAATGCCGTTTACTATTATGAAGGCACCCGGGAGAATGGTGTTGATCCGGTATTGGTAAAAACCAATTTTTCACCTGCAGGATTGCGCACCTTTCTGGTGAAACGAAATTATGAGGTTATGTCCAAAATCAGGGAGCTACGGATAGAAAAAGAGAAGAAAAAATTTTCGGACGAGGAGTTTGAGAAAAAATTGACCGCCATCAAAAAGGATAAAAATGCCCCGATCGTCCTGATCAAGGCGACCGACGAGTCGGTTTACAGAAACCTGATCGATGCGCTCGACGAAATGGCTATCTGCAACATCGACCGTTACGCCATCGACGACATTGCACCTTTTGATTTGGATTTGATTGAAAAAATGAACGCTGAAAAGAAGAATTAACATGGCATCCAACAACGATCTCTTTTCGCGCGAATGGTGTAACCTGGTATTTGATGCAAAGTACAGGGAATATGGCGGTTATGAATTAAGGGTTAACGCCTCCCGAAGGCTTCTCAGGGCACTTGTGATTTCAGGGGCGATTTTCATTCTGATCGTTTCAACTCCTTTGCTCATCAAGCAAATATTTCCAAAAAAGGTTGCAAAGGATACCATGGTAAGGGTTTTAACGGATATAAAACTGGACAAGCCCATTGAGGAAAACATTTTGAAGGAGCTGCCTCCCCCACCGGAGCCATTGAAAAACAGCATAAAATTTGTGACACCCGTTGTAAAACCAGACGAACAAATTGCAGAGGAAGAACCCCCAACCCAGAAAGAGATACTGAAGGAAAAAACTTCCGTCGGCACTGTGAATTTTGACAAAGGCACAGATGACATTTCTGCCCCGGCGGCGAAGGAAGAAAACAACAAAATAGCAGAAGTATCTGATGTACCGCTTGTTTCCGTGGACCAAATGCCACAGTTTCCGGGAGGAGAAAAGGAGATGATGCGTTTCATCAAGTTAAACCTGCATTACCCTCCTGTCGCCCAGGAGAACAACATCCAGGGTACTGTCATCATGAATTTTGTGGTAGACCGTGAAGGGAAGATTACCAACATCAAAGTGATTAAAGGCATCGGATTTGGTTGCGATGAAGAGTCTATCCGGGTCCTCGGAAAGATGCCGGCCTGGAGCCCCGGCAAACAACGGGGGCAAACGGTCTTGGTCAGTTTTACAATGCCCATCAGGTTTGTATTGAATTAATGTACATCCAGCGATGAAATACCTTGGAGTGCTATGGATTATTTTGGCGCTGCTTTCCGGTTGCCGGTTCTTTAAGGGGGATCCCTACCGCAATACCCCCATTTCGGGAAAGTGTGTCATCGCAGTGGATGAAACTTTGCGTCCGGTGATGGAAGCCGAGATTGAACTCTTCAAGGCAATTTACGGTTACGCTGAAATAGAGGCCAAATATCTCCCGGAACCACAGGTTTTTGATTTTCTGCTCAAGGACAGTGTTCAAATGATCGTCGCCTCACGCCAGTTGCGTCCGGATGAAACTTCAGCACTTAACGATCGCAAACTCTTTCCCAAACAGTTGAAAATTGCCACGGACGCGATTGCCTTGATTATTCATCCCTCCTGCAAGGATTCCCTTATCTCTATAAAACAGATCAAAGCCATTCTAAACGGAGAAATTGTTACATGGAATCAACTCAATCCGGAATGCCCTGCTCGACCCATCAAACTCCTCTTCGACAATAAAAATTCAGGGATTGTCAAATATCTGACAGATTCCCTTTGTAATGGAGCGTTTTCTGCTGCCAACGCCTCCGCCTTGGAATTTAACCGGGAGGTGATCGAATACACTGCTTCCCACCCGGATGTGCTTGGCTTTGTTTCGACAAGCTGGATTGGCAACAGAAACGACTCGCTTCATCTCTCTTTTCACAAAAAAATAAAAGTTGTTTCGGTCAGTGAAACAGATGTGCCGACACTCACGAACAGCTACAAACCATACCAGGCCTATCTTCTGGATCATATGTATCCCCTTTCAAGATCGGTTTACATGATCAATGCCGAACCCAGAAGCGGACTTTCAACCGGTTTGGTCTCCTTTGTTGCCAGCGACAAGGGTCAGCGGATTATCCTCAAATCAGGGATCATACCTGCGGTTGCGCCAACAAGGGTTGTCAATATCAGGCCTCATTTGTAAAAAAGTACAACAGATCTTCGCAAAAGAATATGAAATACTGGATAATTTCAATCGCTATTTTCGGTTCTTCGATCTTTAACTGCAACGCGCAGAGAAAGGAATTGGTTTCGCCAAATTACCTTCAGGAGCTTCAGCCTGCCAAGGCAAGGAGTTGGTTTCAGGAGAAGTTGAAAAGCAATCCGGCAGATGCTTCCGCGATGATTGGTCTGGCCAAATCCCTGCTCTCATTACAATCCAGCGACAGCGCCAAAATACTTTTCAGAAAAGTACTGACGGATGATATCAAGAATCCTTTCGCCCTGGCAGGGATGGGTCTGGTTGCCTGGCTAAACAATGATCGCGCAAATGAATCCGACTATTTTGATCGTGCCAGAAGAGCTGACAAAACCAATCCGGAAGTTTACTGCGCCATAGCAGAAGGCTGTCTTGACCTGCCAAAACAGGATACAATCACCTCCCTTACTTATTTGCGACAGGGGCTCGATCTCAATCCAAAATACGCCCGCCTTCACTTCATTACCGGTAAGCTGGAAACCATTAAAAAAAATTATGGATCTGCTATAAATGCCTATGAAAGAGCCATATTCTTTGATCCAACATCTGCTGTTGCCTACCGAAATCTTGGTACTATCCTCTTTTACTCCAGATCCTTCCGGGAAGCTTTAACAGCCTTCAACAAATCAGTTGCGCTCGATCCGGATCAAATCCTGGTGTACAAGAATCTTGGCGATCTCTATTATTCTGTTGCGAAATATGCAGAGGCAGAACAATCCTACCAAACTTTCATGGAGAGAGCAAATGTTACAGATGGTGATAGGGAGCGCATGGCATTCACCCTCTTCTTCAACAAAAAATATAGGGAGGCGGAAACACTATTGGAACAACTTCAGCTAATAAACCGCGACGAATCGCTCCTGCTGCGACTCAGAGGATACATTGCCTTTGAAACAGATGATTATCAAAAGGGAATCGAACAAATGACCAAATTTTTCAGGCTTCATGACTCGCGTAAAATCATTGCTTCGGATTATAGCTATTATGCCAGGCTTCTTCAGAAAACAGGTAAGGAAGTTTGGGCGATGGAAAATTTCAGAAAGGCTATTGCAACAGATCCTTTCAAAACTGATAACTATGAGGAGCTTGCAAAGCTTGCCGCTAAAAACAGCCTGCACCTGGAGGCCGTTGATTGTTACAAAAAGATGATCGGGCTGGGTGCAGATAAGGGTGTTACCAATTTTTTGATTGGGAAAGAGTATTATTACGAAGGGGAGCGATGGAGGGTCAGACTTGATTCGCTGATGCAACAGCGGAAAATTAAAAGTAACATAAATTCAGACAGTTCAGAGGTAAAAAAGTCCATGATCCTGTTCTACACAAAAGCCGACAGCGCTTTCACGGTAGTGAACAAATTGAACAGTAATTACGCCGGAGGGTATATTTGGAAAGGGAGGACCCACGCTACCCTTGATCCGGAAGCCATCACCACAGAAGCAAAAGAGGCTTATCAAAATGCCCTCGCTTTACTGGAAAGGTCAGATCAGGAAAAACATCGCAACTCCATTATCGAATGCTACAGATACCTTGGATCTTACTATTATCTTGGATATGTCCGGCTTTACAAGTCGGATAAAAAAGCTGCCGGCGAAATGCGCGATAAAACGATCGAATGTTTTACCAAAATTTTAAAACTGGATACATCTGATGCGCAGGCAAAAGTGGTGCTTGATAAACTGAGCAGCCAAAAATAGGCATCAAGGCGCCGATCAACTAAAATTGCCACTTAGGTATTCCCTGGTCAGTTCTTCCTTCGGATTACTGAAAATTTCGGCAGAAGGACCAGCCTCTATTACTTCCCCAAGATACGTGAAAATAATATAATCAGCTATTCGCTTGGCCTGACGTAGCGTATGGGTGACCAATACAATCGAATACTGATCTTTCAATTTCAGGAACAGTTCTTCTATTTTTTTACTGGATATGGGATCGAGTGCCGAAGTCGCCTCATCGCCCAGAATTATTTCAGGCTCAACAGCCAGTCCCCTTGCCAGACAGAGCCGTTGTTGTTGCCCGATCGATAATCTGTTGGCAGGCGATTTTAAACGATCTTTGACTTCATCCCATAAACCAGCCTCTTTCAAATGTTTCTCCACTATGGCACTCAGGTTTCTCTTTCCGCGAACTCCGTGAATTCTGGGACCATAAGCAATATTATCGAATATCGACATGGGCAATGGGCATGGCTTTTGCGACAGCAGTCCCATTTTCTTCCTGATGGCTTCAATATCCACATTCCTGCCATGAATGTTTTCACCATCGACAAGTACATCACCATCAATTTTTACATCAAGCGAGTTTTGAAGCAACCGGTTGAAGGTTTTGAGCAAGGTTGTTTTTCCACATCCTGAGGGACCAATAATACAGGTAATTGCCTTATCAGGAATGTCCAGGCTGACATTTTTCAAAATATGGTTTTGGGACAGGTAAACATTAAGGTTCCTGACACTGATGTGTGGTTTATGTTTCCTGAAGGTTTGATCAACATTAACCAGATTATTGGACTCTTTCTTAATAAGTAATTTCTCGACTGGTGAATCGAAGTGTTTTTCGATCCGGAGTAAACCAGGTATCATAATATCTTGTTTTTTGCGAATATACGACTGTAATAACGACCGGCGACACTTAATATCAAAACGATAAAGGTAAGAATTAATGCGGCGGCATAAGCCCGGTCCTGAACTTCGGCAATCGGGCTGCTTAATTGAAAAAAGATAGCCAGCGGCAGGGTTGCCACGGGTTGTTGAAGTGAAGTTGGAATACTGTCGGTGTACCCGGCGGTGAACAATACGGATGCTGCATCACCAATACCGCGCCCAACCGAAAGCAGTATGGCAGTTATAATTCCGGGGGCTACCTGTCGCAGGATAACCTTGATTGTTTCCGAACGGGTCGCGCCCAATGAAAGGGCTGCATCTTTCATCTCTCTGGGAACCCGCCGCATCACCTCGTCGATGGAGCGGATCAGAATGGGTATTACCAGCATTGTAACCGTCAGTATCCCCGCGAGCAAGGAAGACCGCAACCCAAGATGCACAATCAGGGTAAATCCAAATGCCCCGTA
>JBBIUJ010000301.1:0-5293 GCA_037440345.1 Prolixibacter sp. | reverse complement strand
CTTTTAGGAAGTGAAACTGTAGGGGCCTACGCATCAGATCTTTTTGCGGTTACTGTCGCATATAATTAATTGTTCAAACAGTATATTTTAAAGGAGACTTCTAATTTGGGGTTTCCTTTTTTTTTGCCTCTACCAGCGATCGACCATTCATCTATTGATGTCGCAGGACAATCAGGACTGCGAGGAACTGACAATTAGCCTTACCTACTCAACGCCCCTCTGCTTCGCTCGGGGTACCACATCGCTCGGGGACCGGGGTAGCTCACTTAATTTAGTCCCCTCAGCCCTAGACTCGTCCCTGTGAGGTATTGGAGCAACTCCCATCCCCCCTCGGCTTCGCTCGGGGACCCGGGTCGCGCTGTTAATTTTTGCCCCTCGGCTCCGCTCGGGGTCAGGGGAGTTGTGAGAAGCCATCCGGTCTCCGAGCGGAGCCGAGGGGCAAACGTCGTCCCAGTCATCCTAGTCGTCCCCGTCGTCACTCCCCGCACAACTGTATTATTTCCTTCCGCACACACTGAAGGTAAGCGTGTTAGAATTGATCCCAAGAAAGAATATTATTTATAATGAAAATAAATAACTTATATTATATATTTGCATATCAGTGCTTTACGTAATTTTTTAATACATGAAAATTTCTCAATATTAAAAATGGTACACCTTTTGTTTGGGTACTATCACCGGACCAAATAATTAGGTTCGATTAATTACAAAATGGAAGAGCTGATCGAAAAATATATCAATTCAAACGCAGGCGGTGTCAAAATCGCCGAGATGGAAGAGACCCTGCGGCAGAGCAGGCTTCGATTGGGTTATGTTACCAGAAAATTATTGAACGAAGGAAGGGTCGAAAAAATAGAAAACAGATACTACCCTGTCAATCACACCGAAAACGAAAAATAAGATTAAAAATAAAAAACGCAAAAGCAAAAAATTAAAACAAAAAACCTCAGAAATCATGAAAAAGTTATTTATCCTTTTAGTCGCAGTGGCCGGATTCGGAGTTAGCAGTTTTGCACAAGTTAATGCAACTGCAACCTCAACTGCCACAATTATTACTCCTATCGCAATTACAAAAGTGACAGACATGAATTTTGGAAATGTTGCTGTTTCCACTTCAGCTGGTACAGTTGTTATGACTCCTGCCGGTGCCAGGTCAAAAACAGGAGGCGTTACTCTTCCTGCAACGGTCGGAACAGTTTCCGCAGCCAGTTTCACCGTAACTGGTGCTAGTGGATATACTTATAGCATTACATTACCTGCAACTGCTACTACCTTAACAAGACAGACCGGTACCGAGACTATGACTGCAGACACTTGGACAAGTTCACCGACTCCGACTGGAACCTTGACTGGTGGATCGGAGACATTAACTGTTGGTGCAACCTTAAATGTTGCAGGCTCTCAGGTAGCAGGTGTATATGTGAGTGGAACACCTTTTACAGTTACTGTAAACTATAACTAAGTTTTAAAGCCTTACAAAAAAGCTGCTAACTGCAGCTTTTTTTAGACCCAAACTGTTTTTACTTAAAATTTTACCCTATCAAAAAGATTATCAACATATTAGTTGTTGCTGGGTTGTTATTGACAATACATTCTAATACAAAGGCACAAGTGATCCCGGTGCTGGCGTCGAATGTGGCCTACGCGAACATCACCTGTGTTGTGGTCTCCCCGATTGTGATCACCAAGATGCGCGACATGCACTTTGGGAGTATCGTATCGGGAACAAAGGGTACAGTGGTTTTACCTCCCGATGGAGGGCGTCCCATCTCAACGGGCAGCGTTGCGCTTGAAAGCTCATCCAATACCGTCTCAACAGCCACTTTTGAGGTATCTGACAATCTGGGCAACAATCCAAATACTGTCCGCATGTTTACCGAATATACCATCACCCTCCCCACAAACGATGTGGTGCTGGTAAACGAAGAGGGAAAAACCATGCGGGTTGGCAATTTCACCAGCAATCCTGCATCCACCCAAAAGGGAACACTGGTCAATGGTTTAGGCCAGCTTTCGGTTGGGGCCACCCTTTATGTTGAAGCCGATCAGGGTCTGGGACGATATGCGTCCACCGCGCCTTTCCCGGTTACTGTGAACTTCAATTAATTCTGATTTCGAGTTTTTGTGTTTGAAATATAGAAAACACCATCCGGTTGGGTGGTGTTTTTTTGTGCTTTTTCTTACATTTGAAGTAAATCAACGGGTTGCTTCGTCGTGCCTCCTCGCAATTTAACAACCAAAGCAGAGGGATCACCTGCGCAACATGATCCGGTTACCGAGCGGAGCCGAAGGATCGAAGGGCAAAAAAAATCGATCCCTGCTCCTTATTCGAAATTTATTCCTAAATTTGGTAGTACAACCATTTTTCCCATGAAAGATTTGCCAAATATCCTGATTGTTGATGATGTGCCATCCAACCTGACTTATCTGAAAATTATCATGAAAGGTATTGAAGCCAACATGATTGAGGCCGAGTCCGGTAATGAAGCGCTCGCCAATATAAAAGGGAAAGAGCTGGCCCTCGCCATCCTTGATGTACAGATGCCTGGTATGAATGGCTATGAATTGGCCGCTGAAATCAACAGGACACATCCCAGTCAGGTTCCAATCATCTTTCTGACTGCGGCCTTTCCCGATAATGTCCAAATCGAAGCCGGATACAAATCAGGCGCTGTTGACTACATCATCAAGCCTTTGAACCGCAAAATATTAATTAGCAAAATTCAGATATTTCTCCAGCTGTTTTCGCAGAAGCAGGAGATCATTGAGAGTCGCGAAGAGTTGCTTCGCTCTGAGCTTATGATCTTGAAAGGGAAAGAGGAGCTCGAACTGCTAAATCATCACCTGATCAATGTCCGCGAAGAAGAACGGGCCGGGATAGCCCTGATGATCCATGATGAACTTGGCCAAGCCATGACTGCCATGAAAATGGATCTGAACTGGGTAAAGGAAAATTCCTGCGATCCGGAAATCCTGGCCTCCAGGATTGTTCGTATGATTGCGACCACCAACCAGGTGATCAAAAAAGTCCAAACCATTTCAGCAGAACTTCATCCCAAATTATTAAAGGATCTTGGCCTAACTGCAGCCATTGACTGGTATTGCAAGGAACAAAAGGAGCGTTCCGGGCTAGAAATAAAACTAAGACTGGAAGAACCCCACCAGGAAGATTTTAACACGAATCTTTCGCTTTTCAGAATCCTGCAGGAGGCATTGACCAACGTCATTCGTCATGCCAAAGCATCAATTGTCAGGATAGATCTGAAAAACCTTGAAGATTCCCTGGAAATGGTCATTGAAGATAATGGTACCGGTTTTGATTTCAACAACGTCGAAACCAATAAATCGATGGGCCTTTTTGGCATGCGGGAACGCGCCCGTTATTGCGGGGGAACAATTACGTTCAGCAATGCTGCACCCAAAGGTACCCTCCTTACAATATTGTTACCGCAAACCGAATCAATAAACTAAGGATAAATTTTTAAACAGTTTCTGGTCGATATATGATTTGTAATGACCCATAATTTCTTTATTTCAACTTAATTTCTATTTATATCTCTTTCCAATGAAGATTCTGATTGCCGACGACCATGCCATTGTACGCGAAGGGGTAAAACAGATTGTCAAGACGCTGCCTGAAGTCACTCAGATTGATGAAGCCAGCGATGGCCAGGAGGCTTTGACCAAGATGACCAAGGTCGAATATGATCTGGTGATCCTGGATATTTCCATGCCTGAAATTTCAGGGCTTGATCTGTTGCAGCGCCTTAAAAACAGGGGAGACAAGGCAAGGGTGCTGATGCTGAGTTTTCATCCCCAGGAACAGTATGCGGTAAGGGCTTTCAAATTGGGCGCATCGGGTTACTTATCAAAGGACAGCGCATTTGAAGAGCTGACCATGGCTATCCGGAAGATAGCTGCCGGAGGAAAGTATGTTTCGGCTGCCTTTGCCGAAAAGTTGTTGTTCGAAGAGATCAATCCCAACCAGAACTCTTTGCATGAATCGCTTTCGGAAAGAGAGTTCCAGGTCATGATCATGTTGGCCAAAGGAATATCCGTGACCGAAATAGCGGCAGCCATCTTTTTATCCGACAAAACTGTAGCCACCTATCGCGCCAGGATCATGGAAAAAATGCAACTAAAGAAGAATGCTGATTTAACGATTTATGCTTTAAGAAATAAGTTGATTGAATAGGGATTGGTTTCGATGCTCTTTGCTCCTCGGCTACACACCGCATCCCCCTTTTGGCATTGTAGCAACTCCCAATGACCCTCGGCTACGCACCAGACTCGTCCCTGCCCGACATTGTAGCAACTCCCAAAACCCCTCGGCTACGCTCGGGGACCGGGGTCGCTCCATTAATTTACCCCCTCGACATTGAGGCAACTCCCTTGACCCCTTGACTTCGCTCGGGGACCAGGGTCGTTCTGTTAATTTGACCCCCTCGGCTCCGCTCGGGGTCGAGGGGGTTGAGAACGAAGCCATCCGGTCCCCGATCGTAGCCGAGGGGCAAACGTCGTCCCCTTCGTCCCAGTCATCCCTTTCGTCCAAGTCGTCCCATTCATCCCAGTCGACCTAGTCCTTCTTGTAGGTAAAATCCCTACACCCGAATCATCCATTTCCCCACTACGATACTCCTGTTTCCTGATTTCCCGTGGAGTGCGGCGGCTATAAATTTGCTTTCATAAAAGAGCATCAAGAATGCCATGAAAGCAAAATTATTTTTCACACTGATTCTTCTGATAACCCTCTTCCAGGTTGAGGTGAAAGCGCAGGCAACAGCCTATGCCAACATCTTTGCAACAATTGTGGCCCCGGCAGCCATGACTAAGGAGATGGATATGAGTGCAGGTGAAATTATCGCTACCAAAGGCACCTCTGTAAACGCATTGTCCGTACAAAATATCAACTCAACCGAAAACGTCAATCTTTCCAAAAACGGTAAAACTACGGTTGCGGCATTCCAGGTTACCGGGAAAAATAACACCTTTGCAATAACAGTCCAAAGCCAACCCGTAATTTTGTTGAACGAGAGCGCCAACAGCGTAACCGTCAACAATTTCACAAGTGAAACAGCCATGATTGCCAACGCCGAGAATGGAGCACAAAGGATCAGTGTTAGCGCCACCCTAAATGTATCCAAGAATCAACCTACCGGGTACTATGATTCAACAGCTCCCTTCAATGTAACCCTGAATTACAACTGATTAGTTTAAATAGGTAGATAAAAAAAGGTATGGGAAATGCTCAAAATGAGAGCATTTCCCATTTTTTTTGTGTAGTTAGGGTGGT
>JBBIUJ010000300.1:0-5295 GCA_037440345.1 Prolixibacter sp. | reverse complement strand
CACGAAGATAGGTACGGTCTTTACAAGACCGTACCTATCTTCGTGACCGTCACCGTCTTAGCCACCAACAGATTGACCGATGGCTGAAAGTGAACAGTGGCGATGCATTTCTGTCTGAAAAATTGAGACAATTGCAAGCGGTAGGTAAATTCCTAAACATCACCGATTTATTAAGACAAAATGGAATTTTATTTGTCCCCTTAAAAGGTCCATTGCTTTCGTACCGGATTTATGGAGATCCCACAATAAGATTCTCTCATGATATAGATCTTTTGGTAGAGGTGGGTGCGATTGAGGATGTTATGAAAATTCTTCTTGAGAATGGATACCGGTTATCGGATGGAGTAATCTGGCCGAAGAAGAAGATTCAGAAGGAGATGGTTATCGATTCGTCGCACCACCTGAGTTTCAGCAACAAGGAACTCAATTTATGTGTGGAGGTGCATTGGGTGCTTATGTCCGGACTGCCATTCCCGTTAAAGAAACAGAAGGCTATTGTTGAGCAAAATTTAATGGGGATGGACTTTGCCGGACGGAAATTCACTGTACTTACCAAAGAGTTTGAATTGTTGTACCTGATGATCCATGGGGCCAAACATGGTTGGCAACGGTTGAAATGGCTGGTAGATATCAATGAATATCCTGTAAATGAGGTGAATGATATTGCATTTGGCCAATTAGTCAGGCAATTTAATGCCGGGAGGATTGTTGTGCAGACCAATGATCTTCTGAAAAGGTTTTGTGGTACCCAATTGCCTTTTGTAGGCAATGAACGTTTGCCCGGGTATTTTATCAGGTATGCCTTTCAATCAATTGATGGAGAAATTGACGAAATACTGTCAATCCGCGACCACCTTCGCCTTTACCGGTATTTGTGGCTGATGTTTCCCAGCCTTAATTATAAGTACAAGACAATTCTGGACGCATTCTGCCGGCCCTCAGATATTCCCGTCATCGATTCATCGTTCAAGGCAGCCTATTATTTCTACCGGCCATATAGTTTTATCAAAAGGAGGATACTACATGCCTGACAACCTCTTTATCATACGTAGTTTCGGCCTCTTCTTCAGGTACAGTCCGGTCAGGCTCGTCGCCCTTTTCCTGATCGCTTTGTTTTTGGGGCTTAACCAGGGAATAACGATTGTTTTGCTAATCCCCTTGCTCGAATTGCTTGAACCGGCTAAGAACGCGGCCTCCACCAACAAATGGGGCGGCTTGCTTAATTCAATTTTCGACCAGTTCGGACTTGAAGTTAATCTGACTCTCATCCTGGTTATTTTTATGCTTTGTCTGTTGTTGATTGCAGTTCTGAACTATTATCAATCAATCATGCAGGCGGCTTACCAGCAAGAGTTTTCCTATCATACCCGAAAGCGCCTTTTCAAGAAAATTATCACCAGCGATTGGCGTTTTCTGAACGGGAAAAGCAAGCACAACCACATCCAGGTACTCACCACGGAAATTCCTAAAATGACAACCTACTATTATTTCTATCTGGGATTGACTACCAAGATTATTTTCATTGTAGCGCATGTTGCCCTGGCCCTGATATTATCGGTAAAATTCACTTTGATCGTTGTATTTCTTGGGTTGATTGTATTTGTGGCTTTAAGAAGGTTCCTGAAAAAGGCGGCAATACTGGGTGCGGGCAATATTCAGGCTTTCCGGAAAATGCTGAAACACATTGATGATTTCTGGTTGACGGTCAAAATGGCTAAAGTGCATCATACAGAGGAGTTCTATTACAATAAATTCAATGAATCGAATACCCTGATACTCGACCATCAGTACAAACAATTGAGAAATAGGGCGGTCCCGCAGCTTTTGTTCACACTGGCAGGGGTTGTATCGCTGGTTGTGGTTGTTTATCTCGCCTACAATGTGGCAAAACTTCCGCTGGCAACGCTCTTTGTGTTGATTTTACTTTTTTCCCGGATTTTCCCACAGTTTATGGGTATCAACGGAGACTTGAACATGCTCGTCTCCAACGTGGAATCGGTTAGGATGGTGCTTGCCATGGACAGGGAAATAGAAGAGCATGATTTCGAAAAAACAGAGCTGGATGGAAGCATTGAGCTTAACCAACAACTGGAAATTAAAAACCTGAATTACGCTTATCTTCCGAAGATTCCCCTGTTTACCAATTTCTCCGTTTCGGTGCCGGCCCGCAAAATGACCGGTATTGTAGGAAAATCGGGATGTGGCAAAACAACGCTTATCGATCTTATTGCCGGATTGCAAAAGGTTGAGAATGGAATTATCGCCGTGGATGGGAAAAAATTAACGGATGATCAACTTCCGGCATGGAGAAGTGGGCTCGGATATTTACCTCAGGACGCCTTTTTTATTGACGGGACGATCCGGGAAAACCTGATTTGGGATTCCGGGCAGAATTTGTCAGACGAACAAATATTTGAGGTGTTGAAACAGGTAAATGCCGATCATTTGGTATCCGGACGAAAGCAAGGACTTGACAGCTTTATTGCTAACTATCAGTACCATTTTTCGGGTGGGGAAAGACAAAGGCTTGCTTTGGCAAGGGTACTCATCCGCAATCCAAAATTATTGCTGCTGGATGAAGCGACTTCGTCACTGGATCACGAAACTGAAGCACAAATCATGGATTGTCTGGTCCGTCTGAAAAAAAAGGTAACCATTGTATTCGTGACCCATCGTCAAAATCTGAAACAGTATTTCGACAAAATCATCGATCTGGATTGCGAAACCTGAGACATATAAGTGAGAAGAGGTAATACCGGACTATATGGTATTTTCTTTAAGAAATCTTAGGAACTGTTAAGAAACTGTTTAAATTTACTAATAGAATTATTGAACCCACTTCGGGGTTCCTCAACCTTGTCTGTCTTTTTCCCCCGGTTTCACCGGGGGTTATTCATATTCAAGTCTTTCAGACTTTTTTCTTTCAAAACCCTGAAAAGGGTTAAATGTCAATAACCCTCGGTGAAACCGGGGGAAATGGAACAAATGTAACGACAACCCCGAAAGGGTTGAACAGATTATAACATTTGACCAATTTTAAACAGCCTCTTAGAAACTGTTTAAATTTTATTTTTCGATTCTATTATGTGTACTAGTTACGACTTAATCTGACAGTCAGGGATTAAGTCGTAACTAGTACACGTGAATACCCCATAACACTAACCAACTCTTGTCGCTTTACTGTTCCAGCCAAGTCCTTTGTACTGTTTCCTATATTCTGTTGGCGTTACTCCTGAGCTTTTCCGAAACTGCTTGTTAAAATGACTCAGGTTGTTAAATCCACTGTTGAGACAGACATCCAAAATACCAATGTCGGGATCCATTAACATCTTACATGCGAACTCGATCTTTATCTGGTTCAGGTATTCAAAAATGGAAGTGCCGACATTTTGCCTAAAAAACCTGCACAAAGATCCTTCCGCCATGTGGACCAACGCTGCCAGTTTTTTCAAATCAATCTCCTCGCGGTAGTGGGCCATCACGTAGTCATGCAAAATAGCAATCCTGCGGTTTCCGGTAGTAAACCTTTTTAGCATGAATTCCTCACTTGCCAGGGGGATGTTCGAATCACTCTTGCCGATGATGTCCATCAAACGAAAAAAATTATTCATCCGGTCGAAACTGTTCAGATAGGGTAGTTGAAGCATGATCTCACTAACCTCGTTCAACGTCTGACCGACAATCTGAATCCCGCGTTCCGAAAGGTCAAGCGCCTTCTTTACATGCTTAAATTCTGGCAAGGCCAACAATTGGGGGAAGAGAATATTGTTCGAAAACTGCAAAAAAACCATCTCGAGTGTTCGGCCCGACAAATGGCGCTGTTCCTTCTCTGCTATCCAGACATGGGGTAGGTTCCTTCCGATAAAGACCAGATCCCCAGGCTGAAACTCCTCCATCGAATCGGCTACAATCCTTTTGCCTGTACCTTCCGTAATAAAACTGATCTCATAGTTGTTGTGGTAATGCCAGGTACACTTTTCCAGGTTGTCCTGAAAGATCCCGATCGAAAAGGATTGATTTTCACCTAAACTTATCTCCTCGTATTTGGCCGACATAGTAATTAATATTGCACAATAAGTATGAATTGTGTTAATATCGCATCAAACATAGTAAATATTGGCGTAGATTTTATGCTTAATTAATTCTATTTTTGCATTATACATATTTCAAAGAACGACTAAACGCTTATATGACATGAATGAATTAATTGGAAAACTCCTTGAGGCTGTTGAATTTGGGAAAATTGATCAGAAATCCCCATATCCGCCTCAACTCAGAGGAATGGATGGTTCGCACGAACTGACACAGCAAGCCTTGGAAGCTGGCATCGATCCCCAGCAAATTCTTGAAAAAGCTCTGATTCCCGCCATGGGAAATGTGGGCAAGAAATTTTCTGAAAATAAGATCTTTGTCCCCCAGATGCTTATGTCGGCCAAGGCCATGGGCGCATCCATGGTTCAATTGAAACCCTTCTTTGCATCCGGCGCCATCAAATCAAAAGGAACATTTATTATTGGGACTGTCAAAGGCGATCTCCACGATATCGGGAAGAACCTGGTTTCCATGATGGTGGAAGGTGGAGGCTGGACCATCTTAGACCTTGGAGTCGATGTTGGGTCTGAGCGGTTTATCGAGGCTTTGAAAAATAATCCCGGGGCGGTGGTTGGATTATCTGCTCTCCTTACCACAACCATGGTGAACATGGGTGAAATCGTTTCCGGAATCAAAGCTAATGTTCCTGAAACCAAAGTTTTAATTGGCGGTGCACCTGTCAATGCAGATTTCTGCAAAAGCATCGGGGCAGATTTTTATGCTCCCGATCCGCAAAAAGCAGTTGAATACCTGAACAGGCTGGCTTCTTAATTGTAAGCTTTCCCGATTCATTTTCAAAAATAATTTTGTCTCATAAGGCCATGAAATCATGGTCAGTGAAATTATTGTCTCATTTTTCAGCATTACAGTGAAATTATTTAATTCATAATCTGATAATTACAAACACAAACATGATTGACATCAAAAATTGGGTGAAGGAACAAATCAGTAGTACGGAAAGGATTGCCATCCCAATAATGACACATCCGGGCATTGAAATGATAGGCAGGAAGGTTCGGGAGGCTGTTCAAAATGGTGAAGTGCACGCCTTGGCCATCCAAAAACTAAACGAAATTTTTCCTTCTGCAGCAACCACGGTAATCATGGATTTAACGTTGGAGGCAGAGGCATTCGGAACCCCGATCGAGTTTCAGGAAGACGAAATGCCCCATCTGCTGGGAAGATTGGTTTCGAGTGCAGAGG
>JBBIUJ010000299.1:0-5348 GCA_037440345.1 Prolixibacter sp. | reverse complement strand
AGTAAAATTCAGGATCATTTCTGAAATTTACAATGAGAAAATGGAATTGATCAACGAAGGGGAGGTCACGCTTGCATTTATGGACGTGGCTACCGGAAAACCAAGAAGGGCGCCGGAGGAGTTTACAGGGATATTAGAAAGAACTGGGAAATTTGGGTGAAAGTGTTTTGGCGATAGGGGAGCAGGCTGGTGCGGATTTTAGAGGAGTTGGCCAACAGTTGGTGAAGCTTCCCATCCCCATTAATTAAGTTTTTGGTCAAAAACTTAATTAAGAATAAGCACTATTAAACATTTGACGCTATTCATTAAATAAGTATGAATCTAATATTGAATTAGAGGGCGTTCGGAACTATTACATATAATTTCGCCAGAGGCCTCCTGATCAATTTCGGCGCCATCAGCCTGCAATACAAACTCATCTTCAATCCCAAATACCAAACTCTTCATCCGCTCTCAACTTCTACGCCCACCTAATTCTGCTAATTCTTTCATTCTGGCCAATTCTGCTTCAGACAACTAATTCCTCCATTCATCCCCTTAAAAATCGCCATTCACCGATTCCTTGTTTCAGGAAAGATCGTGTGGTAATATTTTTGATCATGTTTTAGAAACTTATGATCATGAAACTATACGTTAATCTGATTCCTGCCATAGCGTACGCTTTGACAACGATGTTTTCCAACATGGCCGGGCTGACCGCAGAGGTTGAAAAAACTTCTGTCAAACAGCAGATTGCCTCACTTCCAGCCACACATCACGAACCTAACGGTCTGAATAGTTTTGTTTTGGTGACAAAAAATGGACAACTCATACCTGATTCATTTTTTGAGTTTTTCCCCGGACCGTTCAACTCCATGAATTTTAGCCCCAGTACTGCCAGGTGGTTAGTTGGCTACTCTGTTAAGGCGATAATGAAGGATCGAATCCTCTCAGAAGTCCCCTTATATTTTAGACAGCAAAGAGAGAAGGTTCTTTATTACTAAAATCTATCTCTTACTCTAAAACATGCTCTACGCCAGCGCGACAACGCAAACATTCAATTGGTAAACTCTTCAATAACTGAGGACAGATCAGGGTAATCCTTGATCATCTCTGCTCTTATGGCAAGCTCAAAATCAGAAAAATCAAATCCGGGAGAGACGGTACAGCTAACCAAAGCAAAACCCTTTGAATCCCTTATTTTTGCAGAGAACCAGGTACCAGCCGGTACTAATACCTGCGGATTTTCTCCTTTTTCAACATCGCTTCCCAGCAACCTGACAACCAGTTTCCCCTCCTCTATCAGGAAAATCTCAACGGGATTTCCACTATGAAAAAACCACAACTCATCGGATCCAATGCGGTGAAAAAGTGATTTATCCTGGTTTTCAAGCAAATAGTAGATCGACGTGGAAAGATTTCTGGTCGCTCCACGAGCATTTACCAACTTTTCTCCGGAACGCCAGGTCTCTTTGAAATAACCTCCTTCAGGATGAGGTTCCAATTGCAGGATGCTGATTATATCTTTGGCTGTCATTTGCGACAAATTACTACTTTGTAAAGTATATTCCAAGTAAATCCCACAACTTTGCCAAAATTCGGGAAGAAAAGTCAAAATTTTGGACTGGGATAAAGCGTTGCAGCTAAAAATATTTTTATATTTGCCGACTCAATGGGGGATTAGCTTCCCGACGGGTCGGGACTAGATCGTTTGACTTCCGGTCATACAGTCATCAGTCGGACGAAGCATCAAATATAATGGGGGATTAGCTCAGTTGGCTAGAGCGTTTGACTGGCAGTCAAAAGGTCATCGGTTCGATTCCGATATTCTCCACACTAATGATCAAAGAGTTACAGATTAATTGTAACTCTTTTTTAATGTTGTCTGATTTCCAATCGTGCTCATTTCGCTATTTTCGAGTTGGGGATGGAAAAATAATCTCGCTTTCATGACCATCTGCATCGACCGATTGTACAGCGAAAAAGTAATTGTCTTTAGAATAGGGCAAAGTAATTGAAGTTCCCTCGACGAATATCTTTTTCTCCCAAAGGGGCTGATAGGTTTCTCTTATCAGGACATAATAGCCGGCAGGTTTTTTCCCGTTTCTGGGTTCTTCCCAGCGTAGAATGGTCGAATTACTCAGCCCTACTATGCTTATTCCTACATTTTGAGGAGCGAAAGGCGCAGAGGCAAGGTTAGCCAAGGTAGCCAAATTGATACCTGCATTTTTTCTTACATATTCATAATCCACATACTCGGGAGTATCTCCATAATGAATCCCATCTTTTACTTCAACTACTTTGTGTGTACGATCATAATTTTCGTTAAACTCACAGATGCGAACCGCCGTGAATCCTAGTTTGCAGAACGGAGAGTGGTCACCGCCCCTTCCAAAGCGGTCGTTTCTGTATATGAGTGATACCGTAAGCTGGTCAACATATCTTTCGCCAATTTCTTTCACGTAACGGGCCAATTGCCTTGCATTTCCGTCATTCTCCATGGAGGAAAAGAGCCTTGCCTTGGCCATTTGCTCAGTTTCCAAGGCCGGAACCCCTTCGCTAAATACGCGCACTTTCATGTTGTCGTTGAGTAAAGTTTCGCTGGAACCGCTATTCCCGATCATGTCGTTGTTAAGCATGGCGATGAGGTTCCAGTTTTCTGATTTTGCGACTGAAGCCATGTGCGAAGCTCCAAGCAGTCCGTGTTCCTCGCCGGAAACAGCCATAAAGATGATGGTACCCGAGAATTTTTCCTTAGACATAATGCGTACAAGCTCCAAAATAGCTGCAACACCAGAGCCATCGTCGTTGGCTCCCGGGGCTGTTACCACACCATCATTGTTATCTTCAGCCCTTGAATCCAGATGCGCGCTGATCAGAAAAATACGATTATCGTTTGGATCAACACCTTTTAAGGTTGCGACAACGTTTTTCAGCTCAACCTCATTTTTAATTCTTTGATCGCTCCCTCCCGCTTTATAATTATCAAATTTAACAGTCAAGCGGCCATTAGAGGCAGGAATAGATTTTTCCAGTTCTGATTTGATCCAGTTCCAGGCAGCGCCAATACCCTGATTGGGATTATTTTGTTCGCTCAGATTGTTACGGGTATTAAAACTGACTAGTTTTCGAACATGCATTTCAATGTTTCCTTTCGAAATGTCATCAACCATTTTTTTAATCGCGGGATCCCGTTTAACGGTGGTTTGTGAAAATGAACCAATTGCTGACAATAAAACAATTAACAGGGTAGTAATTTTTTTCATAGGGTAAAGTTAAACTTTAGTTAGTAAACGCGCCAATTTTTATACCTGGGAGTTTAGTGGTGTAACATTTTTTACATTTCCCAATATAAAGAATAACCACTCATCAACAAAAAATTATATGATCATCCTCCTGTCTCCATCAAAAACCCTGGATTTTGAGTCGGCCGGTACCACAACTATTAATTCACAGCCACTTTTCCCCAGGGAGGCAGCCGAATTGGTCAGATATCTGAAAAAGTTATCAGTGAGCCAGCTGGAGGATGTGATGAAGATAAGCACGAAACTGGCATGGTTGAACCAGAAAAGATTTGCCCTTTGGAAGCCTGAATTCACGACTGACAACTCCAGTCAGGCCATATTCTCTTTCAAGGGTGAGGTATATCACGGATTGGATGTACAATCCTTGCAGATTGGCAAAGTAGAAAATTCCCAACAGCATTTGCGCATTCTCTCCGGCTTGTATGGCGTACTTCGTCCGCTGGACCTAATCCATCCTTATCGCCTGGAGATGGGAACATCTTTTCGGTTTGGTAAATATGGTAACCTCTACCATTTTTGGAGACAAAAGATTACCCGACAAATTGGCACTGATTTGAAAGAGAGTGGTTCTAACCTGCTGATCAACCTTGCTTCGCAGGAGTATTTCTCTGCCATTGACAGCAAAAAGTTGAAAGCCAAAATTATCACGCCACAATTTCTGGAGAGCAAGAACGGCACTTTAAAGATGATTACCGTTTATGCAAAAAAAGCCAGGGGAATGATGGCCCGCTATATCCTTGACTACCAAATCAATTGTGAAGAAGATTTGCGGGGATTTGATAGTGAAGGCTATTACTTCAATAGTAACTTGTCAAAACCTGGCTTGCCGATTTTCACACGATAACCTTCGCTGATGCTGATTTCCCGAGGGCTCCTTCCGACTCTCAGTGGTGAAGATTTGCAATTGGCAGTACTCTTAAGATCTGCGAATTAATTCAAAGGCGCCTTTTTTTATCTTGCAATAACCAATACAAACCTTTTACATCAGACTTTAGTTTTGATAGTACCAACACTACAATTATCTCTTCCATGAAAGAAATGATGGCGACTAGCAACATGACGTAATAAAAGACAGAATAGAAGCCAAAAACAAAAAGGGTGAAGAAAAAGCCACCCATTAGAAAGCCTCCAATTTTAGATGAATAAAGATGCAGACTTGGGAAACTTCTAAATTTAATGAATGATACAATTTCGGGAAGAACAAAAAACAAAAGAAATAGATAAAAGCTCATCACATACGGTTCAATTTCTTTGGCTTTAAAACATACAACACCAACGAAAGCAAGAACATACATCCCTATGTCGGCAAATGAATCGAGCCGAGCGCCAAATTCCGTTTGCATATTAAACTTGCGTGCGATAAACCCATCCAAAACATCCGTTACAAGATTAACTAACAGCAGGATAAAGTAGACTGACTCATTTCTTGCCAATGCAAAATAGAGTACAACCGGAAACGAAAATATCCTATAAAATGATAACAGATTGGGAACTGTGAGAATTGATTTATCAATAAATTTAGCCATATAAGATTGGTATAAACCAGTTAGTAGAAAGTTGGACAAATATTCAGGTTTCGTCGTTAAGGTTTTACTTCCAGGCTCAATACTTCCAAAGTTATGAAATTATTTTGCATTTCAATTTTCACCTGAGGTTGCTAAATTTGCATTCTATAAAAGCCCGTTACTCCCATCGAACGGGATGTCATCGTCCGGATCATGATCGGACGCCCTAATCGCAAATCCGCACCAGCGGGATCATCCCGTTGGTCTCGGCTTGTACGGCAGTTTTGCCATTTTCTCGACCTCCACAGAGGGAAAGCCGAACTCCTCCACCACCCGGCCCAGGATCAGGTAGACACCAGGTCCCTTGAACGGGTAGTTTTTCAGCGAATCAGGAAAGTGCACCGTGTCGAAGAAATTGCCTGTACAATCGATGAAGGTGCCAAAGTGCATGATCTCCCTTTTGCTCGTCCTGACGTATTTGATGGTAACCATCCGTCCCACCATCCTGATCGTCTTCCCGACATACACCACAAGTTCCCTGGCCATCACCTCGCCCCTG
>JBBIUJ010000298.1:0-5361 GCA_037440345.1 Prolixibacter sp. | reverse complement strand
GATGTGGCCAGCTTCATCACCAGCTTTCCGGTATTGTCCCTTAACTCTGATTGTGGCGCCGTATTGACCCTCGAATAGTTGTCGATGAAATAGCGGTAAGAGTCGCTCATCTCCATGGTATGGGTAAAATTCCCTGCGTTCAGTAATTGAAGGCCTGAACCATCGAGGTTAACCCGGTAGAGATGCTCGTAGTAGGGGTTTTCGTCGGCCTCGCGTCCATTGGCAACAAAATAGAGCACCCTGGCTTTTTCGTCCACATCGACGACCTCGCCGCAATGCCATGGACCGGAGGTGATCTGATTTTTTAAAGTGCCATTTTCATCGTAGAGATAATAATGGCCCCAACCATCCCTTTCCGACCAGTGGATGAGCTCTTTTCCACCATTAACGGTGAACAATCTTTTGGTCTCGATGTAGGTATTCATCCGCTCTTCGATCAGTACCTTTGTTTCACCGGTTTCCGTGTTGACCGAACAGATGTCTGTCCGATACAAATCGCGGCTTCTCCTGGTAAGATAAAGGCTGTTCGATGTCTCAGATAACCAGGTGCTGGGCACATAATCTTCAAGCTTCTCCTTGTTGGTGAGGTTGGCACGGTGGATGGAAAGGGTCTGGTCCTTGAACTGAACTACCGGAATCTTTTTGCCTTTTTTGGTACCCATGTCAAAAACCCACAATTCATCCTGGGGCGATTCTTTCTCTCCCGGCATCTGGTATTTGTAGGTCTCCAGTTCGGGTCGCGGTTCTTTCAAGACATTGATGACCCACAGATCTTTTACCTTGCGACTGTCGTTCCGGATAAGGGCAAACTTTTTGGAGTCGTGCGACCAGCTGATGTATGCCCCTTTGCGTTTTTTCTTCTCCTCCTTGATCTTTTTTTCGTCATCATTCTCCGTAGCCGTGAAGCCACCACCATAGGCATAGTCCTTTAGCCCATCTGTAGTTAGCTGATGTTCAACGACAGTGCTGTCCTTGTCGTCCTTTTTCGCTTTCTGGTAGTTTTCCTTGTCCATCCAGTAAAGGTTGTAATCGCGGGCAAAAAGAATGAATTCGCCGTTGGGGGATATATTGGCCCAGTCAGGATTTTCCTTCTCCTCTTTCCAATCCTTGATCTGGTCGAGTTCGCCGGTTTTCAGATTGTATTCCAGATGGAAAACCTTCTTTTTTACCTTGTCTTTCTCTTTGTCTGTTCCTGTTTTGGCCTCTTTTTTCAGCTTATCACTATTCTTGGCAACCAGCGTTGTATCCTTCTTGGGATCTTCCTTTTTCTCATCCTGAGAGCTGGTTACATCGAACTGAAAAACGGTATCGTTCTTTTTAAACTTGGGTTTGATGGGAGGGAGGTGCTGCCAGTCGTATGGATCCTTTGTTATTTTTGTCAGCATTGCTGCCATTTTATGGGTGTCAAAAAGCAATATGTTTGTTCGCTTATCCAGATCTACCAGGTGATAGGTCACACCTTCCGAAGTGGTGTCGGAGTACCAGAACTGGTCTCCGGTTTTGAGCCATTTCGGCACGACCGAAGTGCTGAATACCATCTTACTGATCTTCGTAGGCGAAAACCTTTCTGCCAGGCGGTAATCGGCATTTTGGATGGGTTTGTTTTGGGCAGAAAGTCCAAAGCTGAACATGGTTACAGTGAAAACTACAAATAGTGTGAGCAGATTTTTTCTCATGATTGTTTTTTCAATATGTTCGGTTGTAAATACTAGGGCAATAGTTTGGAATTGCAGGGAACTTCTCTTTTCCCGGTATGTCAAAAATATTCAAAAATAGTATAGAAACTAATGATATTTAGCAGGGGGACAGTTGATTGTGGGTTGTCGTCAGATTTAAAAACTTAACCACAAAGGTCACGAAGGATAACACAAAGGTACACAATGAGTTTCGCTAACCTAGCATCATTATCAATTGTCAATTTTCAATTATCAATTGTCAACTCCTCAAAACAACTCACCCCGACAATGTAGTGCCGGGGTGAGTATCAATGAAAACAGAATTATATTGACTATTTGGTTACAAATTCATCTATTTGCTGAGCAGCGTCCCTGCCCGAACGGATGGCATGAACCACCAGACTGGCGCCGCGCGTTGCATCTCCTGCCACAAATACTTTCTCAACACTGGTCGCGAAGTCTGTTGCCTTGACATTTCCGCGTGCATCGTAATCGACTTTCAGAGCGTCAAGCAGACCTTCGTGAACCGGTGAGAGGAACCCAAGTGACAACATCACCAGGTCGGCCTCGATGATCTCTTCCGTACCCGGAATCTCACGCATGGTCATTTGTCCGTTGTTTTTTGTCCACTCGACTTTCACAATCTCCACTGCTTTCAGTACCCCATTTTCTCCGATGAAACGGCGGGTATTCAATGACCAGCGTCTTTCGCAACCTTCAAGGTGAGAGCTGGAGGTGCGCAGGGTGTTGGGCCAGAAAGGCCACGGATTGTCTTCTGCTCTTTTATCGGATGGCTTATCCAGAATTTCGATTTGCGTCACTGACGTAGCTTTTTGACGGATAGCAGTACCAACACAATCCGAACCGGTGTCGCCACCACCAATCACTAACACCTTTTTGTCTTTAGCGTGAATTCGGACAGCATCAGAGATTGTTTCTCCTTTCACGACCTTATTCTGTTGTTTGAGATAATCCATGGCGAAATAGACCCCTTTTAAATCACGACCCGGAGTCGTTTTCAGATCGCGTGGCAACATGGCTCCGCATGCAATGCAAACGGCGTCAAATTCTGCCAACAGGGCCTGCTCGCTAATGTCCACGCCAACTTTTGTATTTGTTTTGAAAATGACTCCCTCTTTGACAAACAGGTCAATCCTCCTGTCAATGATCCCTTTGTTAAGTTTAAAATCGGGAATACCATACCGAAGCAAACCTCCTATCGCATTGTCCTGCTCAAAAACTGTTACTGTATGGCCTGCCTGGTTCAGCAGGTCGGCAGCCGAAAGACCTGCAGGCCCTGAACCGATTACAGCAATCTTTTTTCCCGTCCTTATTTCAGGGATGTTTGGATGTACCAGGTTCAGATCAAAGGCATGCTCCACAGTGGAACACTCGTTTTCACGAATGGTAACCGACTCGTCGTGGATGGCCAGAACGCACGACTTTTCACAGGGCGCAGGACAAACGCGTCCTGTAAACTCCGGAAAGCTATTGGTCTTGTTTAATATTTGGTAAGCCTCGTCCCATTTACCACGGTAAACAGCGTCCTGCCATTCGGGTATGTTGCTTCCAACCGGACAAGCCCAGTGGCAAAATGGCACACCGCAATCCATACATCTGGAAGCCTGGTTAATTCGATCCTGTTCATCGAGGGTCTGCTCTACCTCTCCAAAGTCACCTATCCGTTCACTGACGGGGCGATAACCACTCATTTTTCTTTCTATCTCTATAAAACCCTTAGGATTTCCCATTTTGGTCGAAATTTAATCATGAATTTTAGCATTAAGATGACCACCAAGGGCCATCCCTACTTTATCCTTTTTACTTTATCCTTTATCCTTTATCCTTTATCCTTTGTTACTCCCTGATATTTGGTGCATCCTCGGCCATTTCCAGCTTCCGTTTTACCTCTTTCAGTTTCGCTTCGTTCAATACTTTCTTGTATTCCAGCGGAATGATTTTGACGAATTTAGGAAGATACTCCTCCCAGTTGGTCAATATTTTTTCGGCCTGATTGCTTTGGGTGTAGAGCAGATGTTTCTGGATTAACTCCTGAAGTTCCTGAATATCAGCTTTGTCTTCAACGGGGCCAAGTTCAACCAGTCCTTTGTTGCAGTAATAGTCGAAATCACCGTTTTCATCCAGAACATAGGCAACTCCACCACTCATTCCGGCGGCGAAATTTCGTCCGGTTGTCCCTAGAACCACTGTGCGGCCACCTGTCATGTATTCGCAACAGTGGTCGCCGGTCCCTTCCACCACCGCTTTTGCCCCGGAGTTACGGACACAAAATCGTTCGCCGGCCACACCTTTGATGTAGACTTCACCGCCGGTTGCACCATACAAAGTGGTATTGCCGACAATGATGTTGTTTTGTGGTTCAAAGGTGCTGCCAACCGGAGGAACAACCACGATTTTTCCTCCCGACAATCCTTTACCAAGATAGTCGTTCGAATCGCCTTCCAGTCTGAAGGAGACCCCTTTGACCAGGAATCCGCCAAAGCTCTGTCCGGCCGAACCCTTGAAGGTGCAGTTAATGGTGTCTTTTGGCAACCCTACTTCACCATATCTTTTCGAGATCTCACCCGACAGCATGGCCCCGGTGGTTCGCATCACGTTGTTGATGTTGTGGCCGATCCATACTTTTTCCCCATTTTTGATCGCTTTGTTGGCTTCGCGGATCAGGGTGCGGTCCAATACATCATCCAACTCCTTGGTATTGGGATGGGTATTGCGGATCGGATAGATTTTTTCCTCTTCGGGCAGATAGAGGAATTTAGAAAAATTGACATTCTTCATTTTCCAATTGGTAACCTCCGGGTTGACCTCCAGCAGGTCGCAACGGCCAACCAATTCATCGAATGTGCGTACACCGATCTCGGCCATGTATTCACGGACCTCCCTGGCGATGAAATGGAAGAAGTTGATCACATATTGCGAGCGGCCCAGAAACCTTTTGCGCAGGTTTTTGTTTTGCGTGGCGATCCCGGCAGGGCAGGTATTGAGGTGACATTTGCGCATCATGATGCAACCGAGAGAGATGAGCGCTCCGGTAGAGAAACCAAACTCTTCACCCCCCAGCATTCCCATGATGACCACATCTCGACCCGTCTTCAGTTGACCGTCGACCTGCAGTTTAACCCTGCCGCGTAGATTGTTCATCACCAGTGTTTGTTGGGTTTCGGCGATTCCGAATTCGGCCGGCAGACCGGCATGTTTGATCGAACTAGCAGGTGAGGCGCCTGTACCGCCTTCGCATCCGCTGATGGTGATGATATCGGCAAAGCCTTTGGATACACCGGCAGCAATCGTTCCTACGCCGGTTTCGGAAACAAGTTTGACGGATACTTTGGCCTTTGGGTTGACATTCTTCAAATCAAATATCAACTGGGCCAAATCCTCAATGGAATAGATATCATGGTGTGGAGGAGGGGAGATCAGGGTAATACCCGGCGTTGAATTACGCGTTTTGGCAATAATCTTGTTTACCTTAAATCCCGGAAGTTGACCGCCCTCGCCAGGTTTAGCCCCCTGGGCAATTTTTATCTGCAGCTCTTCGGCGTTCATCAGGTAGTTGTTGGTTACACCGAAACGCCCGGATGCAACCTGCTTGATTTTTGAATTTTTCTCAGAACCAAAACGTTCCGGATCCTCGCCGCCTTCGCCGGTGTTGCTTCTGCCTCCG
>JBBIUJ010000297.1:0-5364 GCA_037440345.1 Prolixibacter sp. | reverse complement strand
AAACGGGTACAAAGTGATTGATCTGGGAACCGATGTTCGCTCTGAAAAGTTTATTGTAGCAGTAAAAGAAAATCCGGGAGCTGTTGTTGGGCTGTCAGCTTTGCTGACCACGACCATGGTCAATATGGAGAAGATCACACAGGACATAAAATTCTCTTTACCGGGGACTCTGGTAACCATTGGAGGCGCACCGGTAAATGATGAATTCTGTAAAAAAATAGGAGCAGATCATTATTCGCCAGACCCGCAGGGAGTGGTGGATTTTTTAAACAGGAATATTTCAAAAGATATCGATAAATAAATTTAAACGTTTATGAGGCCAAAAAATAAACCCAAATCACGACTGATTGAACCGGGATACCTGTTAACATTTATTTTGGTTACAAGCCTTTTCTTCTTATGGGCAATGCCGAACAATTTGAACGATATTCTGATTGCCCAATTCATGAAATCATTTGAATTGTCCAGACTGCAGGCAGGATTAGTTCAGTCAGCCTTTTATATGGGATACTTTTTACTGGCTATCCCTGCAGCTCTGGTGATGGAGCGTTTCGGATACAAAATCGGGTTAATTACCGGCTTATTGCTTTTTGCAGTTGGTTCGTTTCTATTTTATCCGGCGGCCATTTCCGGTAAATACTACTTCTTTTTGGAATCACTTTTTATTATTGCCTGCGGTTTGGCATTCCTCGAAACAGGGGCGAACTCATTTATTTCTGTTCTGGGCGACCCGGCAACCTCTGAACGGCGGCTAAACCTTGCCCAGGCATTTAATCCGATTGGTTCAATGTTAGGAGTTGTCATTGGGACTATCTTTATTTTTTCTGGGAAAGAACTGTCGGGAGAACAAATTGAAGCCATGAAAGTGGCGGGAACATATCACGCATATTTAAAGGAAGAAACTCTTCGGGTAGGACCTCCTTATATTGTCATCGGATGTGTGGTCCTTCTTATTGCATTCCTGATAATGAGGGCAAAATTCCCAAAAAATGAAACAAAAAGCGGACAACCTGAATCGGGAAGTTTCAGAAAACTTCTGCAATATCCGCACTGGTACAAAGGAGTTATCGCGCAGTTCTTTTATGTGGGAGCGCAGGTAGGGACCTGGAGCTTCTTTATTCAGTATGTAAAAGACAATACCGGTCTTTCCGAGAAATTTGCCGGAGGAGACCCCGGAGGGGCTCGAACCCTCGACCCGTTGATTAAGAGTCAACTGCTCTACCAGCTGAGCTACGGAGTCATTTTTTATTGAGGTGCAAATGTACATAAAAAACCATATTGGCATAGGATTCTTTGCGAAGGATTTACGGAAATTTGGCGAATTAATCCTTCAGATATTCAACTGTCTCCTGAGCTGGTTACAATTTTTAAGATCAGATTCCAAGTATGATGCTGGGACTGATATCCAGTTTAACACAGATTTCACGGGCAACCTTCAATGTTGGCTCACTTTTTCCGGTAAGGTATTCACTTACACGCGATGGACTTACACCTATGATTTTTGAAAGCTTCGCTTGCGTCAGCTCTCTTTCGTACATTCTCAGTTTCAAAACTTCTGATATTGTAGGTGTTTTTATTGGGAAATGGGCTTCGTCATAGTCGGCAACAAGATTCGATAGTAATTCCAATTCCACCAGGTTCTTGTCGTATATAGGAGTTTCATCTTTCACCAATGGCAAAAGTTCTTCGATTCTTTCCAATGAGGCTTTATACTGCCTTTCATTTTCTATTTTCGTCATGGTCTATATATTTGTGCAGTCAATTTTATTGTAGTCAGAATGCGTTCCGATAAATCGGATGTAAACCATCTTTATTTGAAACTTTATCACAACCACCAAGCGGTATTCATTGCCCTTTAAGTCAAATACATAGTGCTGGTTCCCCACACTGTCGACACTGTTGAAATCTTTCTTAAGGTCTGAGAAGAAGTGCCAGTCAGCACAACTGGTTTTGGTGTACCAGTTCTCAATGGCAATCCTGGCATCAGGCTTTTCTGAGTAAAATTTCAAACTTTCAGGGTACTTAAAAACTGTGGCGCTCTTCTGTTCTTCGATTTTTGTTCGTAGGCGTATCCGATGGCAATCAGTGCTTGTTCATTAAATACCTGTCCAATAAATGCCAGTCCGACCGGAAGGCCGCTCAGAAATCCCATCGGAACGGTGATGGAAGGGTAACCTACGATGGCTGCAGGGGTGTAGGCCCCATATCCTGTCCAATGATCTCCGTTGATGACATCGTTGCACCATGGGGTTCCGGTTGCCGGACCACACAGGGCATCCAGATCATTTGTGATAAAAAGCTCATTGATAAATGATTTCAGCTTATCCATCTGAAGATTCCCGGCAACATACTCTTTGCTCGTTAAATCGCCCTTTTTTTCTGAGCTTTCCAGGATTTCCTGTTTAAACCATGGCATTGCAGTCGATTCGTTCTGACTGTTGAACTCAATGACCTGCTTCAGTGACTTCACTTTGGCATTGGCCGTTGCGAGGTATTTGTTCAGGCCGTCCTTGAATTCGATCTCCAGCCGTTCAAATTCAGCTTTCCCAAACTCTGCGGATTTGGCCATAAACTCAACCTCTAGGATAGTGGCGCCTGCCTGTTCCATCTGTGCCAGCTCCTGTTTCAGAATCTTGTCGATCCCTTCGTGGTGTTTGAGAAAGGATTTCTCGACGCCGATCCTTTTCCCTTTCAAACTGTTTGCATCCAGATATTTGGTATAATCGACAGGTTGAAATTTGTTTTTGGTGGTGGATTCATCCTTTGGATCCGTACCTGTCATTGCATTGAGCAAGATGGCCGCATCGGTAACTGTGCGTGCCAGTGGGCCCGAAGTGTCCTGGCTAGCTGAGATGGGAATGATTCCGGTACGGCTCACCAATCCTATGGATGGTTTGATGCCTACCACTCCGTTCATGGATGCCGGACAGGCAATGGAGCCATCCGTCTCCGTCCCGACCGCTACGGCACAGAGATTAGCTGACACAGCGACTCCCGATCCGGAACTGGAGCCGCAGGGGGAGCGATCAAGAATATACGGGTTTTTGGTTTGGCCACCCCGGCTGCTCCAACCACTGGCCGAACGGGTGGAACGGAAGTTGGCCCACTCACTGAGATTGGTCTTGCCTAAAAGAACAGCGCCTGCCTCCCTAAGTTTTTTCAGCACAAAGGCATCCTCTTTGGCTATATTTCCTATCATCGCGAGCGATCCGGCAGTGGTCTGCATTTTATCGCCACTGTCGATGTTGTCCTTGATCAGAATGGGAATTCCATGCATAGGCCCCCGCCATTTGCCTGACCTGAACTCCTTGTCCATGGATTCTGCGATGGCCAATGCATCAGGATTCAGCTCAATAACAGAATTTAACCCGGGGCCCGATTTGTCTATTTCCTGAATTCGTTTCAGGTAGATTTGAGTCAATCCAACATAAGTGATCGAACCGGATTTAACCTTTTCCTGTAACTCCGGTATGGTTAATTCATCCAGATTTTCCAACGATTTTTGATCGCTGCTTCCGCTTTGCGGGGAAAAGCGACAGGAGGAGAGCGGTAAGGCAGCCATGGTGATTCCTGCTATGATGCTGTTTGTTAGAAAGTTTCTTCGTTTCATTACTTTTTATTTTTTAAATATTAGACCTTGCTCCCTTCGACAGGCTCGGGGCTCGGGGATCGGCATACGGTTCTTTAAATTTATCACTTCGATAAGCTCAGTGAGCTACTGCAGAGATTTCAAAATCGAAATTTCAAAATCAAAAAATGGATTATTGTCAGACAGTTACAACCTGATATTTCTTCAGGTAATCAGGATCAACATCCACTCCCGAACCCGCTCCGGTCGGTACTTTGATGATTCCGTCTTCGATCGAAAGGGATGAAGTTTTGCACTCCAGCGGCAGTTCCTTGTTGTCTCCCTTGAATTCGTGGTATGTCCCGGCATTTGGCAAAACGGAGACAAAATGCATCATGTAGAGGTAGCCAAGTCCACCGGAGATATGCGGCGTAACTGGTTTTCCCAGCGCAGCAGCCATGCGCGCCACCCTCATCGACCGGATCATACCGCCAAAATAGTAGACATCAGGCTGAACAATTTGAAGGGCATCATTGGCAATTAGCCACCTGAAATTGTGCATGCTGGATTCCTGTTCGCCTCCTGCAATAGGAATGGTTAAGGCATCCGCTACCTGTTTGGTCTCCTCGTACCAGTCGAATGGGACCGGCTCCTCGTAATGTTCGTATTTGTACTCCTGCAAGAGTTTCCCTATCCGGATGGCCTCCCCGGTATCATAGGAACCGTTCGAATCGGCGAAAAGATGCATCTCATCGCCAAAAATTTTCCGCATTTGCGGAATAAGCTTATCCGACCTGCCTTCGGGAAATTCGGGATGGCTCATCCTGCCGCCTACCTTAAATTTCAGTGCCTTAGTTTTCGATGCCGCTACCTCCTGCTGGAGGTGCCTGAGCACCTCTTCCCCTGATATGTCCCGTTCGCTGTTGGCCTGGTAGAAAGAGACGGTCGGATGGCGGATCTCACCAATAAGCTGCCCCAACGATTTGCCGGCCATGCGTCCCAGCATATCCAGAATGGCAAATTCGATGGTGGCGACCGGTACCCAAAGCGCCAGGCTCTGAAACTTGCAATTGCTTTGGTAAACATAGACCTCTTCGAGCAGCACCTCCAGTTCCCTGGCATCTTTCCCAATAAAATAGGGTTGCAGTCGGTTGACAAATACCGGGTAAAACGACTTCATCGGACCGTCGTTCGAGAATGACCAGCCAACTGCTCCATCTTTTGAACGGACCCGGCACAAGAAACTATTTTTGTACCGAAGTAATTCGAGCGACTTGATGATGACAGGCGCAGCAAACAGCTCTTTTTTCAAGACCGGTTTTTGAAGAATTTCGTCGAGTTTGACATAAGTAGTTTCAATGCCTTCTTTTGAATTTTTCCCAATCGCGGAGCCAGGTAATACTGCAGCCAGTCCGCCGGTCAGGGTGGTGGCAATGAAATTACGACGGTTACTATGCATGATTTTTTTGAATTTGTCACTAATCCAAAGTTAATGAATAAATGATGTCTGATAAAATATTTAGAAATCACTGAAAGGGCTTGATTTGTTTAACCTCTACGAAGTAAAATACGCTCAGGAGGCTGTTTTTCAACAATACTTTAACCGTTACGCGGAAATTTATTCATGTTACTCTATCTGGTTAGAGTGAAGTATTAAATTGCTGAAATACAAATAGATTAATGAGATGACTTTCCGAGTTAATGGTAAAGTACCCTACAATGCCCTCCTTGCCTTCCATGTGGTAGCAAACGTAGCAAAAGCGACCACCGAAACGGAGCTGACCGGCATCAGAATG
>JBBIUJ010000296.1:0-5379 GCA_037440345.1 Prolixibacter sp. | reverse complement strand
TGGCGTTCACCACCAAATGGGCGCAAACTTCTGCGCTCATCATTTTCTCTTCCTTCCTGGGCGTCTCCCCTTGCGGTTTACCATCGGCCATCAATGCCGATATTCTTATCTCTGATGCAGTAAAACCGGGAGCTGCGACCAATACATGAAGACCCGTGTACAAATTTTCGAGGCGGATGGTATCGAGCAAGCCGCGAATTGCAAATTTTGAAGCTGAATAGGCTGATCGTGCAGGTAAGCCAACATGTCCTGCAACTGAGATAATCCCCACCAATGACCCTTTGGCGCTGATCAGATGTGGAAGCGCATATTTCGTGCAGTAGACAGTTCCATAAAAATTCACATCCATTACCTGTTTGAAACTATTCAGATCAACGTCATCGAACAGAGCCCTCATGGATAAACCGGCATTATTGATTAGCACATTAATTCGACCAAATCTCCGGATGGTACAATCTATAAGCTCCTTGCATGCGGATTCATCTGTAACATCGGTTTGTGTTATGAGTACTTCGGTCGATTCAAGGATTGTCTCAAGCTCTTTCAATTTATCAACCCTTCTAGCCGCCAATGAGAGCGAGGCGCCACGTTTTGCATATTCTATAGCCAATGCACGGCCTATACCTGAAGAGGCTCCAGTTATAATTACTACTTTCCCGCTCATTGACAATTAGTTAATTACTTATTTTACCGATTAATCATAATCCTGATACAAAAATAGTGCTTTTTAGCAGATTAAAAATTTTGTCAGACTATTTTTGTATGTCACTGATATTAAATATGATACCAATTATTTCTTCAAATATTTATTTTTTTATAACTGTATTGGGTGATTTAAAAAAATGGGTTATCTTTGCAGTGCCTTTGAAAAACAAAGGAATTACAAGGATGACTCAGTAGCTCAGCAGGTAGAGCACATCCCTTTTAAGGATGGGGTCCTGGGTTCGAGCCCCAGCTGGGTCACCAATAAAAACAATAAAACCTTACAGATCAATGATTTGTAAGGTTTTTTGTTTTGGTATCAATTCTGGCGCTGGTGACTTATTGGGAATCCCAAGTCCTGAATTCTCAATCCGCGATAGTCTAATTTCATTAAAGGCAAATGCATTATGAATCTCTATGCAATATTGAATACTTGTTATCGGAATTTTGACTACCATCGGATGCAGTAAAGTGCCTCCCCATTTTTTTGTCGTTTATCCATTAATTTTGAAATTTGTCTGGCTTCCGAAACGATATGATCATTAGCAAAAAAAATGTCTTTTGTAATCGACAATTTATTCTTATTTTTGTTGTATTAAATCGACATTATTATGGAAGTTATATTTGAATTTCAGGAAAACCTGTTACGTCCAATAACAAATAATTTCAGAAGATACCTGCATAATCAGATCAACTGGAAGCAGAGGATGATTGGAGTCAAAGGTCCTCGCGGTGCCGGAAAAACGACGCTAATGTTGCAACACCTGAAATACGATTTGGGACTGCCGTCAAATGCACTCTACATTACTGCTGATCATACCTGGTTTTACAACCACACCTTATTGGATACAGCCAATGATTGGTACAAGCAGGGCGGAGAAATTCTCTTTATTGATGAAGTACACAAATACCCAAACTGGTCCGTTGAACTGAAAAACATTTACGACGGATTGCCAGGGATGCAGGTTATTTTTTCTGCATCATCTGCTCTTGATATATACCGTGGCGAAGCGGACCTAAGCCGGAGAGTGATAAGTTATTCGCTGGCAGGACTTTCATTTCGTGAGTTTTTGTGGTTTACGAACAAGATTGCTTTTGATCCTGTAAAAATTGAAGATATTATTCAAGATCACAGAAGTTTAAGCAGAAAAATTACAGCTGCTTTTCGGCCACTTCCGGCTTTTCAAAAATATCTGCAAGTAGGTTATCTTCCCATAATTGCTGAAGGAGAGGACTCTTATCTATTGAAATTAAACCAGGTAATAAATACGATAGTAGATACTGACTTGGCTTACATAGCTACTTTCAATGCGGGAACGGCAACCAAAGTTAAAAAGCTATTGGGAGTAATAGCCGAATCAGTACCATTTAAACCAAACATTGCTGCATTATCCAGGAAGCTGGATTTAAGCAGGGATAGTGTGTATCAATATATTTATCTATTAAGGGATGCAAGACTGCTTAATACATTAAGTTCAGAAGGCAAAGGCGTTTCTACATTACAGAAGCCTGATAAGATATTTCTGGAAAATGCAAATCTTGCTTTTGCACTAAAAGACAAACCAGACATTGGAAATATCAGGGAATCATTTGTCTTAAACCAATTATTAAATTCAGGATTGCAAGTGAGTTCACCCTCCGAAGGAGATTTTAAGGTAAATGAATTGACAATAGAGGTAGGTGGTAAAAATAAGAGTACCTCGCAGGTAAAGCACTTGGATAATTTTATAATTGCAGCAGATGATATTGAAATTGGGAATGGAAATAAAGTTCCTCTCTGGCTCTTCGGATTTTTATACTAAAGGATCAACCCAAACCAAAAAATTGGTAGATAAGACAGGTAATTCTAAAAATTTGAGTCGAAAATTTGTATTATACATAAATCCATTTCACTACTTTTGGTAATATCATGAGTTTTCGGTTGGTGTGAACATATTCTTGTGGGTATTTCAAATAAAAAAACGCACAATACAGCTAAATGCCATGCAAAAGTTTTTTATTTTACCTCTTTTATCGCTGAGTATATCACTTCAGGCACAAACAAAACAAGGCCAAGGATATCCAATTTCTCCGGTTCCGTTTACATCTGTAAAAGTTTCCGACGCCTTCCGGGGGCAGCGGTTAAAAGCCAGCCGCGAGGTTACCTTAACCTGTTTCAACCAGTGCGCTGAAGTTTGAGGTAAAGCTTCAGGAGAAGTATGCTTCAGGCATTTTCGAATGGGAAGTAGAATAACTGAACCCCGGAATTGAATAGACATGCGGTTTTTCCGCAGCAAAACAAAAAATAAATCATGTTAAAACAAGCCTTATTACACCTGATACTGTTATTGTTCGTATCCGGCGCTTCGTTCAAAGTTCTGGCCCAAGTCACACAAGCTGATTATCAGAGGGCCGATTCGATTGTCAAACTTAACGATCAGGTTTATCATCAAGTCAATTCAGTGAATTGGATCGACTCAACTTCCACATTCTGGTATCAGGTAAAAACCCGCGAGAGTTCCTCTTTTACTTTGGTTGATGCGGCTAAAATGACCAGAAAACCCGCCTTCGACATTACAAAATTGGTCCAACAGTTGAATAAACAACATGGAATAAAAACAACTCCAAAGTCGGTTCAGCCTCTGAAACTGAAGTTTGATCTGAAGGCGAACAAGTTTCAGTTTTTACTTGAGAAGAGCTATTGGACTTGCAATCTGAAGACATACACACTTACCAGAGATTCAGTTGCAAAACCCGAAGGTCCCCGCCCCTACTGGAACGATAATGTTGATGAACTGGGTAACAAGCCGGTTACTTCGCCTGACAGCCTTTGGGTTGCGTTCATCAAAAACTACAACGTTTACATCCGCAATAAAAAGGAGAACAAAGAAGTTCAGTTGAGTTTTGATGGTTCGTCAGGCGATTTTTATTCATCCTATTTCAGTTGGTCGCCCGATTCAAAAAAACTGGCTTGCAACAAAGTCCGCAAAAACGACGACCATTTCATCTATTTTGTTGAGTCATCGCCCAAAACTCAGTTGCAGCCTATCCTGCAAAAACGCAACTACCTGAAACCCGGCGATGCGTTGCCGATTAAACATCCTTCCCTTTTCGATATTCAAACCCAAAAGCAAATACCGGTTGATACGAAGGCTTTCGAAAATCAATATGAACTTTCTTCCCTCAAATGGAACAAAAACAGCCTGGCGTTCACTTTCGATTTCAATCAGCGCGGCCACCAGCTTTTTCAGGTGGTTGAAGTGAATGGCGCTTCGGGGGAAGTTAGGGTAATTATAGAAGAAAGAAGCAAAACCTTCATCGATTACAGTGGAAAATATTTCAGGCACGATCTCGACGATCGCGGCGAAATCATCTGGGCTTCTGAACGCGATGGCTGGAACCATCTTTATCTGTATGATGCAAAAACAGGGCAGGTAAAAAACCGGATCACTTCCGGAAACTGGATGGTACGTGAGGTGGTAAAGGTGGACGAAAAAACGAATACCGTCATTTTCAAAGCTTCCGGGAGGAATAGCGACGAAGATCCCTATTACATTCATTACTTTAAAATCAATTTCGACGGAAGCGATCTTGTTGAGCTTACTCCCGAAAAAATGGATCACCAGGCTACATTCTCAACTGATCTCAACTATTTCACTGATACTTATTCAACTGTGCAAACACCGCCCGTAACAGTATTGCGCCGCACATCCGACGGTTCAGTCATCATGGAACTGGAAAAGGCCGATATTTCGGATGTTCTGGCAAAAGGATGGATTGCTCCCGAACCCTTTGCAGCCAAAGCCCGCGATGGGAAAACCGATATCTGGGGCAACATTTACCGCCCGGCAAACTTTGATCCTCAGAAAAAATATCCCATCATCGAATACATTTATGCCGGACCACATAGTTCATTCGCGCAAAAGAGCTTTAGGCCATGCAACAGCGCCTTTTCCGGACTGGCTGAACTGGGCTTCATCATAGTCCAGATGGATGGAATGGGGACTTCAACCCGGGGAAAAGCGTTCCACGATGTCTGTTTCAAGAACCTGAAAGATGCTGGTTTTCCTGACCGGATTTTATGGATCAAAGCTGCCGCAGAAAAATACAGTTATATGGATACTACCCGTGTTGGTTTGTTTGGCGGATCGGCCGGGGGACAGAATACGCTCTCGGGCTTGTTGTTTCATCCCGAATTTTACAAGGCAGGATCTTCATCGTGCGGATGCCACGATAACCGCATGGATAAAATGTGGTGGAACGAACAGTGGATGGGCTACCCCATTGGCCCTCAATATTCCGAATGCTCGAATGTGGACAATGCTTCCAAACTCCAGGGAAAACTGTTGTTGATCGTTGGCGAGGTGGATGACAATGTGGACCCGGCTTCGACCATGCAGGTTGTGAATGCGCTGATTGCTGCCAAAAAGGACTTTGAACTGGTGGTTCTTCCCGGGGTAAATCACACACTTGGTGGCACTTACGGAGAACAAAAACGTCGCGATTTCTTCGTGAAAACCTTTTACAATCAGGCAACACCAGATTGGAATAAGGTGGCAAATAAATAGTAAATAATGAGAACCACATAGGCACATAGAACACAATAGAAGAATGAACACAAAAAAACTATGTGCCTATGTGTCTATGTGGCGAGAAATACAAAAACAATGAGAAAAATACTTGCTTTAAAAACATTTG
>JBBIUJ010000295.1:0-5397 GCA_037440345.1 Prolixibacter sp. | reverse complement strand
CCTGGATACTTGCGCAAAAGCCTTGGTTTGTTCCAATCCCGGGGACTACAAAATTGCACCGTTTAAACGAGAATCTCGGAGCTGCAGCAGTAGAACTGACAACTGGCGAGCTTCAGGAAATAAATATCGCCTCATCAAAAATTGCGGTGCAAGGCGATCGGTATTCAGGCGGCAGTGCGAAAATGATCAATCGGTAGAAATATCCCAAGAATAGAGTATTCCACCTTTTTTTAGCTTATATTTATAGTCCGATTAGAAATCATAAGGCTAATTTGCATAAATATAGAAACATGAAAGCAACTGGAATACTTCTTTTATTCTTATTGTTCGTCCCATTTCTATCCCGGGCAGGTGAAATATATGGAACAATAAAAGGTGATGATGGAAAGCCATTGACCAATCAGGTTGTACAAATACTGCAAAATGATAAGGTATTGGGTACCGCAAAAACTGATGCAAACGGCTACTTTACGGTTACAATAAAGGAGGTGGGGAAATTCAATCTTGGAGTTGTTGGATACAAGGACGCCGGGTTTGAGGTTTTTTCATCCAACAAGTCAACGCGTTACAATTTGGTATTGATTAAATCCGGTGACAAATGGATGCTGAAGAGCCAATAGCGCCTAAAAAGGAAAAGAGGGACACCTGGGACAAGGTCCAAATTGTCATGCAACCAATTGGCGGACTAATTACAGCCCTGACCATTGCATTGATCAGCTATTTTGGTTCAGGATATCTGAACAACAAACAGAACAATGACTCAAAGATCAGGCTATACACCGAATTGATGAGTAGCCGTGAACAATCCGAAAGCGCTCTTCGAAAAGATATGTTCAATTCAATTCTGGGAACAATATTAAAAGATTCCCACTCTTTGGATGAAAATATCCTGCAACTCGAACTATTGGCCTATAATTTCCATGAATCACTTAACCTGATGCCGCTTTTTGTTTACATGAACCGCCAAATTTCATTGGAAAAAAATATTGAATTGAAGGAACAGTATCGTAAGCGTTTATATAAAATGGCAGGAGATGTTACGTCTAAGCAGATATCAAGTCTTGAAGGCGCTGCATCCAGAGAGACGATGTTCATTACATTCCCTGGCGATTCCGGCAAATACAAGGCTGGCCATTCCCGGGAATTATCTTTGGATTGGAAGGAGTCGAAGGTGTTTTATGATACAGTCAGGGCAGAAGGATCCAAAATGGTATATAAAAGGGTGATCTTTTTAAAAGCTTCAGGATACAATGTCGAAGAGAAAACTGTTAACGTCCGGCTCGATATAGAAACCTCCGTAAATGACAAGTTTGTCAATATGGTGACGCAGGAATTCACCATTGATTATTTCCAGTTTCCAATGATTGACAATACACGGCTTTCCAATGACATGCGCTGTGCCGTAGTGATGCGTGATTTCGATTTTCCCAATTTTATCGAAGTGGATATTCTCTATTTTCCAGGTTCTCATTCCAGCCTGAAAGAGAAACCCTATTATGATGAAGTTGTGAAGAAGCTTCTAATGGAGCAATAGGGTTACTCAATCAGTAGTGTAGTGGCAGAAACCCAAAAGCGGCAGATATAACTATTGAAATAGGTTCAATGCTTGCGGGCAGCCAGGTGTTCCGCGATAAGCTCAGCAGTAAAACGACTTAACGTATCGTTATCCGTGAAGATAGTTTGTGTATTGTTTTGCGCTTTATAACCAGGTCCACCTGGATGTCCGGCCACCACAAAGGTTCCTTCACCCGAACTTGACCAGTTTGTAGAACCCTCAGCGCCTACCTTGCCGTCAGCAACAAAACCCTTCGTATGCGAAATTTGATTCGTCGCAGAACTCCCAACTACGAAATGCGTGTTAAAAGCTGCCAGATTGTTTGCCTTATCTGCATCCAGTAAAGTTTTCTCATGAACGCCGCCAGCCTGGCTGGAATCCAGGGTAATTAACATGGTAATATTTGGATCCAGGGCTTTGGCCATAATAATGGAGTTTAACTCATCGTCATCAAAGCCAAACATATTTAGATAGAGTGAAACACTACAACGTGAAAGGACATGCTTTAGGATGTCATGAACGTCGTCCCTGCCTACGTAAAACAGATGAAAATCCTTATTCGCATTGGATGAAAATGATTTTTCAAGCGTGTATTGCTGAAGATCTAACAGATTGAATGTCTGAAGACTCTCTGATGGGGTACCAAGCGCATTGCTTGAGCTTTGTTGTGCATTTTCCATTTTAGTTCAAATTTAAGGGATTAAACGGTATTATAATCGTTTTACGTATGTCAGTGCTGCGTGTTTCATCAGTATATAATTTAGTTTTTAGTTGCCTGATGGAATTGAATTCGTCGATCTTCGATTCGCATGTTGTTAATATTTACTCCGATTGGTGATTTGCAATCATGCTCTTATCATGTAATAATAGATGTCACAAAACTTTAAAAATTTGGTGGATGATCCAATTTGAGCTTTAATGACTATTTTTAGATAATATATCATAACCTATGGATTTGTTATTTGTGTTAAGGGAATCGCAACAATGTACAGATTTGAATTTTGAAACAGTAAAACTTGTAACCATCAAAACCAATATTCAGAACATATGGAAACGAACAGACGGAATTTCTTGAGGCATACATTTGCCTCAGCTTCAGGCTTAGCGGCTGCAACCATGTTACCCGCAGAACTTTTTGGGCAGGGTTTGCATAGTACGAACCGGCCTGATGAGATTGTATTAATACAGGAGAAACGTTCAGCCCCCAAAGATTCTATCCGCTTTTCCGTTGTTGGGATCAATCACAATCATATTTTAGGAATGGTTGATTCGCTGATCAGAGGTGGCGGACAAATGGTTGCGGTTTATTCCAAAGAGCCCGAATTGTTGCCGGATTTTGTAAAACGCTATCCAAATATTAAGGTTGCAAAAAGCGAGGCTGAAATTCTTGAAGACGATTCCATCCAATTGGTAGCCAGCGCTTCAATCCCTGTTGACAGGGCGCCGCTTGGCATACGCGTCATGCAGTCTGGAAAGGATTTTATGACTGACAAACCTGGAATAGTGACTTTTGATCAATTTAAGGAGGTTAAGAAAGTTCAGAAAAAGACGAATCGAATCTATTCAATCGTTTACAGTGAACGGTTGGGAAATCCGGCCTCTGTGAAAGCGGGAGAACTAATTTTATCCGGCGCTATAGGGAAAGTGGTTCAAACGATTGGAATTGGGCCACACAGAATGAGGCCGAAAACTCGTCCCGACTGGTTTTTTTATCCTGAAAAGGCAGGAGGAATCTTATGCGACATTGGCTCACATCAGTGCGACCAGTTTCTCTTTTACACCAACTCCAAACGCGCTGAGGTCAGTTTTTCGCAAATTGGAAATTTCAACAACCCTAAATATCCCCAGTATTCCGACTTTGGGGATATGAGTGTGCGCAGTCCCCACGCTACGGGCTACATTCGTATCGACTGGTTCACGCCTGAAGGACTTGACACGTGGGGAGACGGCCGAACCTTCATTTTAGGCACAGAGGGTTATATCGAAATGCGAAAGTATATTGATATTGCAGGTCGCAAAGGGGGAAATCATCTGTTTTTGGTTAATCAAAAGGAGACTAAGTATTACGATTGCTCTCAGGTATATATGCCTTATGGAGAGCAACTTGTAAGCGATGTGGTCAACCGTACTGAAACTGCTATGACACAAGATCATTGTTTTCTGGCTACAGAATTGGCTTTGACCGCTCAAAAAATAGCGTACAAACTAAATGTATTAGGGAGTTGATTACCAATGGACGATTCAAAACCAAATTCAAACCGGATACTTTCGATCGATATCATGCGGGGATTGACCTTGTTTCTGATGCTGTTTGTAAACGACCTGTTTGTGCCTGGTGTCCCAGCCTGGCTTGTACATACCAAAAGTAATGTTGATGGAATGGGTCTGGCTGACTGGGTTTTTCAAGGATTTCTCTTCGTGGCAGGTATGTCAATTCCATATGCCATCAGTTCGCGAATAAAGAGTGGTGAAACAAAGCTAAAAGTCTTCATGCATATCCTCCTTCGTTCAGCAAGCCTGCTGCTCATAGGTGTATTTATGCTGAACAGCGGACGCCTGAATTCCGGATTAAGCGGAATAAGCCGTAATCTTTATGCCATCCTGATGCTTGTTTCAGTTTTCCTGATTTGGAATCAATATCCCGAAAATGAAAAGCTTAAAAAACTGTTTTTGGGCTTGAAAATCTTTGGTGTAATTGGGCTGATCGGTTTGGCTTGGATTTTCAAAGCCGGCGAACCCGGAAACATTACCTGGTTCGAAACCGGTTGGTGGGGAATTCTTGGATTGATCGGGTGGGGATATTTGGTTGCTGCAACTGCTAACCTTTTTATCGGAGCGAAACTTATACCAACTTTTGTTATGTGGCTTGCTTTTATTGCAATAAACATCCTTTCACAACTAGGAATGCTTGGATTTTTGAATTTCCTGAAACCGATCTTCGGAGTGATCCTGGACGGCAATGTCCCGATGATCGTACTAACCGGTTTGGTAGTCGGTTTATTCCTGAAACATAGCAGTTTTGAATTGCGCAAGACCATTGGTATTATTGCTGTTTTTGGAATACTCATGGTGGTTGCTGGCTTTTTTCTCCGGAACTGGTTCATCATTTCAAAAATATACGGAACACCCAGTTGGGGCATGATTTGTAATGGAATAAGCACGATTGTGTTTGCCATTTTATTCTGGATCATGGATATTCGGGGTAAAACTAAATGGGCGGCAATATTTAAACCTGCCGGTCAGAATTCACTGACAACCTATCTGGCTCCGGATATTCTTTATTTTGCCATATGGGGACTTAGCATTCCTCTATTTTTCTACAAACAGGAAAGCAGTCAGTTGCTTGCGGTTTGCGGGTCTCTCGTTTGGGCGTTGGCGATGGTCGGCATTACTGCATTGCTTGTAAAAATCAACATTCGTTTGAAACTCTAATATCCTAAATATTAACTATCCCAATGAAAAAAATCATCATTATCACTGCTTTTATCCTTGGTCAGCTTGGCTTCGGGAATGGTCAGGATTTGTTACCTGTCCGTGGCTTTTGCATAGCGGCGCCAGACTCCCTGCATCTCGACAATTTCGTGAAATTTATCGATGAAGAACTGGCTTCCCGAAAGGTGAATGTGTTGGTTGTGCGAATCGATTACAATTATCAGTTTGAAAGTCATCCTGAACTGCGTGACAAGGAATTCCTGACCAAAGCCGATGTAAAAAAAATGGTTGACGTGTGCAAAAAACACAATATCCGGTTAATTCCGCAAATCAACCTGTTGGGCCATCAGTCGTGGGCCGGGAAGTTGGGAAATTTGCTGAAAGTATATCCGGAATTTGACGATACGCCG
>JBBIUJ010000294.1:0-5399 GCA_037440345.1 Prolixibacter sp. | reverse complement strand
ACCGATTTTACTGCCCTTCCGGATGGATCGGCATTGTTCCTGAAGGAGGGGTCCCATGCCAGCGCCTCCGGGGTACTGCAGGCGATCGATGGTACGGAAGGTACGCAGGATGCTGCCGTGTCTGATGGAAAGTGTTCGGAGAAAATGGAGCGGTAGAAATACTCCTCTTTCGACATCGGGGTGTTGATGGGGAAGCGGAATTTGGCGCTTTTCATCTGGTCGTCCGTTACCTTTTCGGCAACCATCACCTTCAGCGAGTCGATCCAATTGTAGCCAACACCGTCTGAGAACTGCTCTTTCTGGCGCCAGGCGACACTGGCAGGAAGGTAATCTTCAAATGCTTTGCGCACGATCCATTTTTCCATTTTACCCTCCTTGGCCATCTTGTCTTCAGGGTTCAGTGTCATGGCTACATCCATAAACTCCTTGTCGAGGAAAGGTACCCTTCCTTCGACTCCCCAGGCTGCCAGCGATTTGTTGGCACGCAGACAGTCGTAGAGGTGCAGTTTGCCCAACTTGCGAATGGTCTCTTCGTGAAAGGCCTGCGCATTGGGAGCCTTGTGGAAATAGAGATAGCCGCCGAAAATTTCATCAGCGCCCTCGCCTGAAAGTACCATTTTTACCCCCATCGACTTGATGACTCTGGATAACAAATACATGGGTGTTGATGCCCTTACAGTGGTAACGTCATAAGTTTCGAGATGATAAATTACGTCCCTTATTGCATCCAATCCTTCCTGCACGGTAAAGTGGACCTCGTGGTGTACCGTTCCGATGTGGTCCGCTACTTTCTGTGCGGCGGCAAGGTCGGGTGATCCGATAAGTCCTACGGCGAAAGAGTGAAGTTGAGGCCACCATGCCTCCTGGGTGTCGTCTACCGATTCGACCCGTTTGGCAGCGTATTTTTTTGCAATGGCTGAGATGACGGATGAGTCTAGTCCACCGGAGAGAAGAACCCCATAAGGAACATCCGACATCAACTGCCTGTGAACAGCATCTTCGAGCGCCTTGCGCAGTACGGGGATACTGGAAACATTGTCCTTTACATTTTCATAATCTCCCCAGGTGCGGTTGTACCATTTTTTTGGACTTCCATCCTTGCTGTAAAGGTAATGTCCAGGCAGGAATTCTTCAATTCTCTTGCAAACACCCTCAAGGGCTTTGAGTTCAGAAGCTATATAAAACTGTCCGCAATCGTCCCATCCCATGTAGAGCGGAATGATTCCAATATGGTCGCGGGCGATCAGGTAGCAATCTTTTTCCCTGTCGTAGAGTACAAAAGCAAAGATTCCATTCAGATCTTCGAGAAAATCTATTCCCTTTTCCTGGTAGAGGGCCAGAATAACTTCACAGTCAGATTGTGTCTGAAATTCATATTTGGCTTCGAGAGGCTTTCTAAGTTCCCTGTGGTTGTAGATCTCTCCATTGACGCCTAGCACAAGATTCCGGTCCTTGCTGTAAAGAGGCTGGCCTCCCGAAGTCGGGTCGACGATTGCCAGACGTTCGTGGGCGATGATGGCACGGTCGTCAACGAAAATTCCGGACCAGTCCGGGCCGCGGTGCCTGATTCGTTTGGACATCTCGAGCGCCTTGATGCGCAACTGCTCTGAAGGGGTATTGAGATCAAATATTCCTACTATTCCACACATATTATTTTAATTTGTTTGTTGGTGTTCTGAGCTGTTAAAATACAATATGATCAAAAATTACTGCACAAATATACATATTTCTACAATAATTCAAATATGCTTTACAAAATGATATTTTTATTTTGAATAATGTTGAATTATTTATTTTTTGTAATGGGTATTATTATCGAATTTATTTTTTATTTTTATGGGTAGAATTCAGACTATTCTATTTCGTAATACGCTAACTAATTAATAACTGAAGATTCCTGTTCCACAATGAATAGCCGGAATTCAGAAATTCAAATCCAATTTAGTCATTTCAATTGAGGTAAGTCAACAATATCAGCTGTTGCCTTTTGCTAACCAAACATTTGTGGATTAACAATCTACCAGTTTAAATTTCGGGTTTTATTTTAAATTTTTCTATAAGGTTTCCTTGTAGTGGAATTTTAAAGGTATTTGTTGTCTGTATGCTGCAATCTGGAATTGATCAATTTTAAGCTTTACACACCATTCCGTAGAATGGATATGCTAACCCTTATTTATTAATTACTGTTAATACCTTAATGCCTATGAAGAAACTACCTCTCTGATCAAATGATTCAAAAATAATGGATTACAACTGTTTTGTCCATTAGTAGCGCTTAAATGCGAAGATTTTCAGATCATTTTATTTATCAAAAAAACATTACAATCTATGAAAAAAAAACCTATTCAAAACTCGGGCGGGAGCTTCTTGTTAAGAAAAGTTTCACGAGTAATAAAACTATGCCTTGCCATTATGTTGGTTACAACCATACAGGTTTTTGCTAGTGCCAATGCATCAGTGGAATCTGTTGGTGTATCAGAGGGATCTGCAAGCCAGCAGGCTGGCAAGAAAATTACAGGTAAAGTTACTGATGCCAACGGAGCCGCGCTCCCGGGTGTATCTATCGTTGTAAAAGGCACCACGATTGGAGTAATATCTGATATGGATGGCAATTATAGCTTATTCATACCCTCAGACGCCAAAACACTGGTATTTTCTTTTGTTGGAATGAATCCGGTAGAGAGAGCCATCGATTCAAAATCGAAATACAATGTTACTCTCCAGGAATCAACCATAAGTATTGGTGAAGTAGTCGCCGTCGGTTATGGTACCATGAAAAAAAGTGACGTTACCGGTTCTGTTTCCAGTGTAACACCGGAAAAACTGGTTGACAGGCCAGTTACAAACGTTGGACAGGCCCTGCAGAATAAAATTGCCGGTGTTCAGGTAATTAAGCAGGCTGCCGGTGATCCAGGCGGTAGACCTCAAATTCGAATAAGGGGCACAAACTCCATTAATACCAGTGCTGATCCTCTGTTTGTTGTAGATGGAGTTGTTGGCGTGATCAATGCCTTGCAAAACCTCGATCCTCAGGATATTGCATCTATGGATGTTTTAAAAGATGCGTCGGCTACTGCTATCTACGGTACACGGGGGGCAAACGGTGTTATTATTATAACAACCAGGCGTGGGGCCGCAGGCAAAACAAGAGTCAACTACGATGGTTCAGCCTCAGTTGGTATTAAGACAAGAAGAAACGACGCAGTAAATGCCGACCAGTTTATGTACCTTTATGAACAGGCATTTAACAATACACCTAAGTATGGAAACCTGGTAACATCAAAGGATTTTCGCGGCCCAACTGCAGCAGGACTATCATGGTCAGATATGCCATATTTGTTCGAACAGGTTGCAAAAGACTCGTATTTACCTGGTCTTAATTTTATGGGTAACGATGGAAAATACTATAAACCAAGATTTAACACATTGTTGGAAGATGTAGTTTTCAGAACCGCTTTTTCGCAAAAACACCATCTTGAAGTAAGCGGCGGAACGGAAAAAGGAAAATACTCTTTAACTTTAGGTAGTAACAACGTGGAAAGCCTTTTGAAAGAATCGTACAACAACCGGTTAAATGCCAGAGTGACTATTGACAGCGAATTCACTTCATGGCTCAAAATGAGCGCCAACTTAGCATTTGCAAAAAGTAAAAGCGACAGAATGAGTAGTGATTTGATGAGAAATACCTCGGAATATTTTGCCATTTTGCCAGCAGGTCGGTATCCTAATGATCCAGCAATATATGGAACTTATGCAGGAACATTTCCTACTGCCAGAGACTTTAATGTAGGTGAGAATCGGCCAGGTTCAAATTTTATGCTAAATCAAGACGAAGGCTATTACCTACAAGACGAATTTACCGGAGCATTGGAACTAAGTGCACAAATTTCACATGACTTGAGTTTTAAAACAAACCTCTCTGTAGATAACAGGAATCTGGCGAGTAGGTGGTATAGTGGAGATTATCAGGGCAGACGTAATTCAGATGCAAATGGTTACCATGAATTATGGCAATATTGGCAAACCGAAAACTATTTCAACTATAATAAAAAAATAGGTGATCATCAAATAACAGGTTTGCTTGGGCTTTCATGGTCTGAAAATAAATATGACTATGAAACTGCATCGGCATCCAAATTCTCTTCAAATTTTTACCAGTGGAATAATTTAGGAGCGGGTTCCAATCCACCTACAGTAGGCTCCAGCAACACCAGGGGTGCGCTAAACTCTTATTTTGCCCGTGCTGTTTATAGCTATCAGGGCAAATATATGTTAACAGCAACCGGGCGGTATGACGGTTCATCAAAATTTGGAACAAACAACAAATACGGTTTCTTCCCTTCTATTGGTGCTGCATGGAGAATCTCTCAAGAGCGTTTTGTGGCCAACAACAAAACAATATCTAACCTTAAACTGCGCTTAAGTGCCGGACAAACAGGTAACCAGGAAATTGGTAATTTTATAACACAAACCTACATTAGTCCCACCAATGTTTTATTGGCAAATGGCTACAATGCAGGCCTTTATCCGGGTTCTACCGGTAACGATAACCTGAAATGGGAAACAACAACACAGTACGATGCCGGGCTAGATCTTGGCTTGCTTAAAAATAGAATTAATGTAACGTTAGATGTTTATCAAAAAACAACTGACAATATGTTGTTTAATCTTCCTGTACCTCAATCAACCACAACAGGTAATGCTTGGGTAAACTATGGTGCCGTTAAAAACACCGGTATCGAGTTCACATTGAGCACGGTCAATTTCCAAAAGAATTACTTTACATGGGAAACTCTCTTTACTATAGCATCCAATAAAAATGAAATTACAAAACTCGGCCCTACCGGTGCCGACATTTACACGGATACTGGAGCAGGTAACGGAACCAGTGTTTATAGAGTCGGAGAACCAATCGGATCATTCTTTGGATTGAACCGAATGGGAACTTGGGGCACAAAAGAAGCAGTACAGGCAGCGCGTTATGGCAAAGTTCCGGGAGATCTGAAATTTGAGGATACTAATAATGATGGTAAAATTGAGCTGTTGACTGACGGTAAAGTTATTGGTCACGCGTATCCGAAATTCTATGGTGGTCTGAACAACACATTTACATATAAAAACTTTGATGCAAGTATCGACATTATGTTTGTAGGCGGAGTTGACAAAGCTATCGTACATGAGTCGGCAGAAGACCGCGAATTTGTAAATGGTATGATGAACACAGTTATGGATGGATGGCGTCCTGATCATCAGGAAACAATGATAGCTCAGGTTCGTGCCGGTAATGCCGGTGCACGCTACGACTCATACCCTGACACCCATATGATTTGGAACGCTGCCTACATTAGGGGGCAATCGGCTTCACTAGGTTATACTTTCCATGTTAACCTTGGCGGTTT
>JBBIUJ010000293.1:0-5436 GCA_037440345.1 Prolixibacter sp. | reverse complement strand
CCTTGGGTGCAGGAGTTAACCACAAGATATTCAAAGTATTATTTTTGGATACTGGTCTTTTGCAGCAAAGCGCAGGTCTTAGGCTTGCAGATTTTTTAGTGGCCAGGGATACTGAAATGTTAAACAAAGGTCGGGTTGCTGAAATTTTTGCGGGACTTGAAATGATCAAATACGAAGTAGCCGGGAATAGGCCCCAACTTTATTACTGGCACCGCGAAAAGAGGGGAAGCAATGCGGAGGTAGATTACCTGTTTAATGACAAAGGGATGATAAGACCGGTAGAAATAAAATCCGGTAGCAGCGGTAAAATGCAAAGTCTGTACCAATTCCTTAACGAAAGGGATGGTTCCAGGGGGATCAGGATTTCCATGGAAAATTTCGGAAGCTACGATAGGATCGATGTCATCCCACTTTATGCAATATCCAATTTGTTCGTTGGTAAAGTGTGACTCACCCTGTCACTAGGGGGCAGGGTGAACTTTACCCCAAAATCATCTTACTGACATAGATATCCTGAAATTCGGGGAATCCCTCAAGGTTCACATGGCTTGACTTTTCAAGAATTTCGCCGGCAAGTTCGCCGTTACCAAAGAGAAACATCTTGGCTCCGATGAGCGCCGTATTTCCCATTTTGTGAATCTTTTCCTCCGACGTTTCGACCATTCCTGTTGCTAGAAGATGTTCTAGTCTGATGTAATTACCAAAGCCACCGGCAATATAAAATTCATGAATATCAGATGGTTCTATTCCCAGGTTTCTTGACAAAATGGTGATTCCGGAGGCGATGGCTGCCTTCGCCAACAGAAATTCATAGACATCTTTCTGTGTGATCCGTATGGGGCCAACAATTGGAATACTCTCCTCTCCTGAATTTATCTCTCCAAAAATACCGATCATTTCCTGTTGAAGCAGGATGGCAATGGCATCAATCAGTGCGCTTCCGCATATCCCTTTGGGTGAGGTTTTTCCAATGACAGCGGGGATCATCTTGTTGTTAACCAGTTGGATGGAAGAGATGGCCCCGGTTACCGCCCGCATTCCCATGGATAGGTTGCTTCCCTCAAAGGCCGGACCGGCAGCCGTTGAGGTGCAGATGATTTTGTCCCTGTTTCCCACTACAATTTCACCATTTGTGCCAAGGTCAATCAAAGCCGTGAATTGCGGATTCCTGTGCAAGCCTGTTGCGGCTATCCCCGCCAGGATATCACTCCCGACAAAACTTCCGATGGAAGGATAAAATTGAATGATTGCACCGCTTAAAAAATCCCAGCCTATCTCGGCGGGAGTTAACACAGACAATCCAAGGTCATCCACCTGGAAGGGGTAACACGAAAGCGGTGCGATCTCTTTGCCACAGAATATCCTTTGCATTACCGTGTTGCCAACCAGTACCACCTTACCAGGAAGTTGTTGGCAACTTTTTAGCATCAACCGGATCATCCTGCCAATCGATTTTCTTATCAGCATGGTCATTTCCGATGCGTGACCATCCAGTCCGGCCTGGATTCTCGAAATCAAATCAGCCCCAAACTTCACCTGCGGATTAAGCATGGTCTCTACGGCCAAAACTTTCCCGGTAGTTAAGTCTATCAATTGGGTCACAAGGGTGGTTGTTCCGAGATCGACCGCTATGCCAACACCCTCTTCAGGAGAGAAATGAAAATCAGATTCATCCGCCAGAATGATGTGTTCATACTGTTCAACCTGAAGTGTGATGGAGGAGGTGCAATTGCTCATGCAGGCGAGCCGTCGGTCGGCCGGCAGATGAAACTGTTCGAGTTTGCCTCTGTGATCTTCATCCACATCAATTGTTCCCTCCAGAAGTCTGACCTGGCATTTGCCGCAGGTACCTTTTCCTCCGCATGGAAATTCGACCCCATACTCGTGAAGAACATCAATAAGCAGGGTTTTGTCATTTACAATCAGCTCTTTTCCAAGCGGATGAAGATGGATCGTATGTCTCATGCAAGGCTATTTCTAGGTAATACTACTCATTACATTTTTATCGTTGCCAGCGATTCTATTTGATGTACGAAGACCTGACTGTCGAAAACGGCATGATCATCGTGGATGAAAACAAATTCATTTTCAGTTCTTTGGTCGCACTTTTCCGTAGAATATCCAGAAAGCGTGTAATTGAATAGAACCCATTCATTTCCTGTATAAATATAGCCTTTTGCCCTGATAATGGAAGGCTCGTTTTTCAGGAGTCGGGTCAAAGCATCCGGGTCAATGGCCATGCGACCCGGCATTTTCAGGCTATTCCCCTGGTATTTGATTTTGTTGGAAGTTCCTGCATACCTGAAGTTCGGAGAGGTTATCTCCTTTCCGGTATCGTAATTTTTTGTCGTAGCGAGAAAGTTGTCTTCATAATCCCGAAGTATCGCATGGTTTTTATCTGGGAAATGAAGGGAAAATTGTTGAATCAGGTCGTCGCGTTCCGGTTGCGGTAACGACTCTGTTTTGGTGAGCAGGATCACATCTGCCTGTTGAATTTGTATCTTGAATATTGGCAGCATCATGATTCTTGGATGGCGCAACATTTGAAGGTCTACCAGGCAGGCAACCGGCATTGGCTGAAGGTCGGGATGTTGCCTGACCAGCTCCGAAATATGGTCGATCCCGCCCAAACCACTGGGTTCAATCAAAATTCGGTTAAATACTTTGCTGTTGACTATCTTTTCAAGGTTTTCTGCGAAATAGCCCTTGGCAGAGCAGCAGATACAACCTCCCGAAATTTCATAAAGGGAACCTTCGGCGGAGGATGACTGAAGGGTTTGGCCATCAATGGAAATTTTCCCGAATTCGTTGATGATGATCGCCCAGTTTTCATCTGCCGGTTTTCTGCCGAGAAGTTGAATGATGAAAGTTGTCTTTCCTGCCCCTAGAAATCCTGATACTATATGAACCGGAATTTTAAGCATCCTAATTTTGTTAATTCCGATAATAAGTACATAGTGATCCTTTGTGTTTTTCTTTGTTTCCTTTGAGGTGAATATTAGAAATTTTACCGCAAAGAGCTCAAAGGAATACACAAAGGGCTCAAATTTATAATCCGTATTCCGACAAAATAAACTTACTTGGATCCATCACTGGAAGCATCATGGCAATGAAATCGCTTTCACTGTCGGGAATGCTGTTCAAATCATCGCGGAAAATTGGGAGATAGGCGGTTTCCATTTCGGAAAGCTTAAGTTGTCCTGAAAGATGAGCTTCCCCAATGATGTCGAGGGCCGCCAGCGCGCCGTTCCGGGCATTGGCCACGTAGGAATCCCCCTTGATCAGCTCTTTCGAAATACGGATGACATTTTCAGGGGAGAGTATCAGGGCCTGTGGATCGGTATAAACATCCGAACCTACCAGTAATTGCTGCAAAACCTGACAGTGCATTTTTCCCATACGGAGCGCCTCGTTCATAAGCCTGGCGTCATATTCAAGTTGTTCCATGTAGGCTGTTGGGGCCATCCCCGACAGGAGTTTGATATTCTGAACAGATTCGTTGCTCCACAAATCGGCGCAGGCCGAAGCGATGTTTCCAATGGGGCTGAGATGCGCACAGGCTGCTGTTTTCCCCTCCATCGAAATAGGTATGCCCGTAATGGCCTTCAGGAACGGGCCCTCATAACCGCAGTCTTTATCCGGACCCACTGCACCCTCTTCCATGGCAACAATGGAACGGACCACGGAGATGACGCGGACCAACGCAGCGAAAACTTTCGGAATATATTTCTTCTCGGCCAGTACCATGGCGGTATTTGCAAATCCGCAGGCAGAGTCTCCAGCCGCAATTTTACCATGCTTGTTGGCCAATGCCACTATTTTTTGCCACAGGAATTGCATATCCCTTACCCCCAGAACAGAGAGTGCGAACATGACGCCTTTTAAATCGCACATCATCAGTGCATCGTCTGAAACCTCTTTGCCCCCGGTACTTTCGATCGACAACAGATCGCCTCCGGCCAACATGCCCCGCTCGAACAACTCCATCATGGGCAACAGGTAGGCAGAGCTTCTTTGGTTGGCCGGTCGCTCAAACTCACGCAGGTCATTGGGGGTTAAACGAATTTCTGAGGCCAGGCCATATTGCTGGTAGTATCTTTCGCAAACTTCGTTCATGATTTTCACGATCTCCACGCCGATATCCGGCGTTTTGGTCATCTCCAGCAGCGTCTCAAATTCGAGAACAACGCCCTTGGAGTTTAGGTGGAGCGCGCGTTCCAATGCCCCTTCTGCAATTTCACGGTAGTGGGCGTTCACCTCTTTCAGGGTACCTTGGTTGATGCTCATCATGGGCAAAGTGAAATTGAGCTCGGCATAAACCTGACCACCTCCAATGACCAGTCCGCGTCGGGTTGTGACCGGCTTTGGGGAGATCCCGAACATTAGTTCAGAGGGATTTTCAATGGTTAAGTGTTTGTATTTCATCCGAATAATATTTGTATTGTATGGCCGGATGGAACTCGCATGTGAATATTCATCCGTGAATGTGTTTGCAACGAACATGCTCGTTTCATAGATTATTAGTTTGAATCAGATTATTTTCAGTTGTCTTCAATCTCTTGCAAAACCCTGGTTCTGTTAAAATCCTTCAATGCCCCAAAAAATGCCATTATATTGTCAGCGGGAACATGCGGGGGAAGGTCACACCCTGTAGAGAGGACAAAATTGTCGAAGCCGGCAGTTTTCTCCAGAAGATCCGTGATATAAGCCTTGACCTCGGTCGCGGAAAGGAGTTTCATGACCCCGACGGGATCAACATTTCCCATGATTAATTTCTCCTTCGGACATGACTTTAAGGCTTCAACCATGTCTATTGCATTGCCGAAATGAAGGGCATTGGCGCCGGTGTACAACATCGCATCCGTACAATGTCCCTGGTTTCCGCAGTTGTGCAGGATGATCAGGAAGGTATCATCCTGCAGGGTGTCAACTATTTTTTTGATATATTCTGATGAAAAGGATTGGCAGTCATCATTGGAGAGCAATCCGGCTGCCGGTTCTGCAATGACTACACCGGAACATCCAATCCTTTTTAACTCGGTGCAGTAATTGAGAATAAATTCAGTGCATTTATCCAGCAAACAATGAATTGAATCCGGTTCGGTATAACATGCAACCATAATTTCCGACATGTCGTAAAGTCGTCCGGCCAAAGAGAAGGGCCCGATGACGCCCGCAAAGACGGGTTTGTTGTGGGTTGTCTCAACTGTCAGTCTGTTGGCTTTGAGGTATTGGGGAATTCGGCCCGCAGAGAGGTCGGGAATTTTGAGCGCATCAATCTCCTCTGCACTGGAAACCAATCTTCCCAAAAGATGGGGCATTTCGTCTTCCTGAAACTCGATCGGGGTTCCGAATGCCTCTGCCTCCAACGTTAAATCCATGATTACCGTGGTTGCTGCAGAAGGAAAAATTTCGTTTAGTTTTTGGATGGCCAAG
>JBBIUJ010000292.1:0-5464 GCA_037440345.1 Prolixibacter sp. | reverse complement strand
AATTCTTCAATTTTCTTGAATTAAAATTTTTCTAATTTTCCCCCTTTTTCCACGAATTGACGTGCCTTCCTGTTGTATTCGTGAACAAAAGCTTTTTTCACCAATTCGAAGCTAAGCAGTTCACCTGCATTCAATTTCTTTTCCGAAGGAAGCAGTAAGGGTTGGTGCGCCTCTATTTTCTCTTTTTTGTCCACAACAGAAAGTGTCGATTCTCCCCTGTATTTCATCAATAAAGTCTGAAAATCGCCTTGTATTTTCGACTTGTCGATGCTCCATTTCAATGAGATTTTTTTCACATCCGAACTAAAAATGATACAATTCTCACCTTGTTCGGCTTTGGTTGCATCTGAAGTAAAACTGTTTAATTTTACAAAATACGGAATGTGTACCACAATGCTTGCGAGTTTTCGATTGAAATTGCCTGCCATACTTATCTCGGCTCCATTGTTGGTGAATTTGAGACCGGAAGAAATAGCACCAAACTCTGTGGCAATATTCGCTATTTTGATTTCTTTTCCGGGTTTGCACCACTCAGGCGAAATGAGCGAATAGAGATGAATGGAACGTTCCGATTCGTTCAGACCGCCTTCTCCGCCTCGTTCGGCTACCAGCATATTACGCATGAAGATAGCTAATTTCGACGATGCCCAAGCGTGGGGCGACGGACATTCGGGATTGACACTGCGATCTTGCCATGGCTTCACCAAATTTTCAAATCCTTCGTAGGTCGAACCTAAATGCAGCAATACATTATAAAGGTCTATCAATGTCTGTTTCTGATTGTCGCGTGCCATTTCCTGCTCCATCATATTCACCGTGATATACTGATGCAGGTAAATACGGTAAGTCATCACCCCTTCACGGATTCTCTCACGACGAATTCTGTTTAGCGTAGAATCAGCCATTGCATTCCCCGGTTCAAGAATTTCAAACGGCTGAAGCAACATCATGTTTTCCCATTCCTGATTGGTTTGCCAATCATCAAAACCTTTTCGCGCCTTTTGTCCGATATCGTAATTATACAACCCGGGGGAAATATAGCCTTTGGATTGAAACGTAGCGGTAAGGGCTTTCATCAGCGACTCTTTATAAAACTGGTGAAACTCGTTCCAATTCTTAACATCTTCCGTTTTATTCAATTCTTTTGCCATTCGAATAGCCGAGCGCAAACCAGCTAAAGCGAACAGATTATCGCGGGTATAATGCCCGTTTATCATCTCATTATCATACGGATAAGCAGGGGGCATCAGGTGATATTCGTCAGCCTTGATGTTTTGTTCCATCCATAGGATTGCCTTTTTAATTTTTGGATACACTTCCTGTGCAAATTGCTGATCGCGTGTAAGGAAATAGTGGCTACACAACAACTCAAGCATGTGCCCCTCTGCTACTCCAAGCCGAACTTCGTGCAATACACTCGCATCGTAGAAAAGACCATCATCGCCCTGCATTTTATAGGTGTAGGGAAGAATCGATTGGGTTACTAAATCGGAATGTCCGAAAAAATCGAAAGCCAATTGATGGTGAATAAAGCTGGTAAGAAATGGATTGGGATAAGGCAGTCCATCAGTCATAAAAACTGTGTTATCTCTGGTTCGTGTCGCTAATGCCAAATGAGTCATACTGGCTTTGATGGCATTGTTTACCCGAGCTTCGGGAATCGAAATAGAGTGTCCGTTGTTGACAAAATTGTTCCAATAAGTAATGGTGTTATTTATATCTGATTGATAATCCGCTGATTGAATGGCAGTAATCAGGGAAGAGTTCTCCCTGACCGGCACCCGGGGCATCTTGAATATCAATTTCACTGCTATTCCGGGTTGCAGGTCGCGGTCATAACTTGCTATGCAGGTTGGCGTTTCCGGCTGAATATTGAAATCTGCAGCTGCAAATGGTTTGTTGTAGGTATTGTTCCTGACAGCCTCTATTTTCGATGGTTGTGGGAAGCTAAAAATGAGGGTGCTATCCCGAAATACCTGATTTTGCCTGATAGAAAAAATTGTTTTCGACGAAAACTTAAATTTTGGATCAAATCGGTAGTCGCCTCCCGAAAAACGTATTGCCGTTGCAAAGTGGGATTTTTGATTGACTTTGCCATTGTTGGTGATAATAACCCGCGCGTAATTTAGTTCGTTGTCGGAAACACCTGATAGCCGGGCGCTAAAAATTTCCATTTTATAGCTGAGGTTTCCTTCGTTCCAGTCATACTGAATCACCGGTATATATCCTTCTTTCCACGTTTTTTGTCGCACGCAAACCGGTTTGAGAGTTTCGCCATAAAAAAAACTCACTTCGGCATATTTTGTAAAAATGGCGCCATCATAGGTAATTTGAGTAACGTCTGACATAAACGGAAATCCAACGACGGTTGTTCCTTTTTGCAGGTAACACCACTCTTTGCCTGGATTGTCCAACGACGTATCCATCATTTTGTTGGGCGCTTCCTGTTGCGCAATGGCAGCAACGGCAAAGAATAGGGCTGATATTAATACCAAGTTCTTAATTCGATTTTTTTTCATTTTGGCTGGTATTGTGGATGAAAATTACCAATGATCAGTAATCAAAGAATCATGAAAAATATACTATCCAAATTTGATGCTATAAAACACCTACGAATGTGTTGCAGCGGATTAATATCCTTCTGCCCTTTTCAGGATTATTGGTTTTGATTTAACACCGTTAAAGACCGGGTAAAGTCTCCATGTGTTTTTTTCTCCGCCTGCCTCTAATTTCCAGGTATAGACAGGGTTAGCCAAAAGTTTTTTCAAGGTGCGTGGGAAAGCATTGGCAGCACGTGCATCTTCCCAAGTGCGGATTACTTTAAAGATAGATTCTTTTTGCGGACAGCTTTCCACATCTTTCTGGCTCAATTTCAAACTGTAAGTAGTCCCCACACCAACCGATATGGCCTGTATGTGTTCATATTGTTCTACGGTCGATGTTTTGGTGATCGGGAAATTGCCACCCATCCCCACCGGGTAAAAATTTGCATAGGTAACATCCCTCAGGTCTTTGCCCTGACTGGTACTACTACCCCACTCGCGGGTATCGGCATCGTAGAGGTTCTTGCCGCCACCTACATTCCATATACTTTGGTAATGCCAAGAGCCTTCGGAAAGCGTAGCCCCGGTAAACCGGATGTACGGAACACCAAGTTCAGCTGCATGTTCGAACATCCTGCGAAAGAAGCGTTTGGTTGAATAATAACCATGTCCATTGTTGAACAAGAACTCCTGACCGTCGAAATCGTAATAAGCCAGTCCGTTGATTTTGCAGACGTCAGCAAAGTGTTCCGCAATCTTGTCCTGAAGCTGGATGTTTGGAATAATTCCGTCGTAGCCGTAATTGACCGTTACCTGCAATTTATAAATCGTATCGCCAGACTGATGGGCAGTTGGCATCGTTTTCCAATATCCGCGTTTTACATTCAGGAGACGATAGGGCGCCTTTTCTGAAACGCCAAGATAATGAATTAGTTCCTTCCCTATCTTAACCATGTTGAGATTTTTGCAGTGCCCTTCCCAACTGGCAATTTCTTCCATGTATTGGGGATTGTCCACAAAAATCAGGGTGTCGGTAGCGCTGATATTTTGGACCAAAATTCTTTTTTGCTGGTAGCATAAACTGTCGCTTGGTACCGGACTGGCATCTTTCGTGCCGGGCGCCAATGAGTTGGTAATGGGTGTACGACCAATGATGATCCCATATTTGGCAGCCATCTCCGAAAATTCCTTGTGCGACACATTTCCGGAACTGAGCTTAATCGGCTTCTTTTCAAAATTCTTCCCATCGATATACCCTCCGTTGCCCCGGTCGGCACGCACGAACCCCTGATCGTACAGGCTTATTGTTTTAAAACCAAGCCGGGCAGTGTAGGGAATAATGCTGTCGTACAAACCGCCATAGGTAAGCGCGTCGGGGACAAAAGCGGTGGGATCTTTCACCCATTTTCCATTGATGGTAGGGTGTGGCAACCCTTCCGACAAAACAATATTTTGGATTACATCCATCAACGCGGTGCTGTCGGGGCTACCCCAAAATGCAACCGATGAGCCGATATAATCAACCCCAGGCAATGGCTGTACCTGCAAGTGGTTTGGAGTATTGGCCGCCATGTTCGGTATCAGCGAAAACAATACTTCGCGCGGATAGCTCCTGTCTCTTGATTGGTAAGCCACAGATATTCTCCCTTTATCATCGACCGTTGCCGCATTGCCGTACATAATCCGGTAATAAGGTTCTTTGTGCGAATAAAAAGCAACGTCGCTGATGCCATTTCCACCAAGTGTGAAGACCTGGCCTTCGTGCAGGTTGCCGGGCAACGGAAAACGTTTGGCATCGGGCGTGTGAATAATGTATTGGAACGGTGCGGCATCGGCAATGGTTTCTGCTGTTCCGCCCAGCGTTTTGTCGTTCAGGGCAAGCATCCCGATGGCGTAATTCACTGCATCGCTGGTATCGCGGGCGACGCCGATTATCTCGCCCAAAAGGTTGGTGATGTTGGTATGGCAAGCGCCCCATTCAATCGCTTCAATGCCTTTGCGCTGCGAAAGCGACTGCAGGGTCAGCTTAAAATATTTTTTCTGCGGAAGCAATTTTACCTTAGCCACTGATCCATTGGCATAATTGATCGTCAACAGGTTGGCCGATTTATTGTATGCAGCCTTATTGGGCAGGTAATATGTTTTTTTCGCTCCGTCGTAGAGGCTGAGCAGTGGCGATGGTTTATCGGCAGGACTAAATTCACGGGTAGGTTTGACCGTGATGTTTTTCATGCTGGTAATAAACCCCTTGTTGTCGATATGGATTTTAAAATAGTTGGTACTAAAGTCCCATTGGGCGCTGGAATATAAGCTCGACAATAGCAACAGAATGGTGATGGCTATTGGCCTTGGTTTTGATTTTATAAATTTTTGGCACATCATACTAAACACTGATTTTATTAAGAAAAACTATTCAATTACACTAAAAAACTGTTTAAAAGTATATTGAACCCGCTTCGGAGTTCTCAAACTTAATCGCAACTCGTGTTCTTTTCTTACAACTTTCTAATATCCTTTCGCTCTTTTAAGACCTGCCAGTAATACATTTCCGGAATCTTTAACTTCAAATAGTTTCCAGTTATCGGCATCTATTTGTTCTATATGAAACTGTCGGGATACATCGGCCAGTATCTTCTTTAAATTGCCTGGAAAGGCATTCGCTGCCCGGGCATTTTCCCAGGTTCGGATGGCTTTAAAAATTTCATATTTTTTGGGGCACGCTTCTACCGATTTCTGGGAAAGGTTAAGCATGTAGGTCACCCCCGCTCCTACCGATAAAGCCTGAAGGTTTTCCCATTCCTGCACGGTTGAAGTGGGTTTAAAAGGTTCTGTAATACCATATGTTGCCGGGAAATAGTTCGAAAAATTGATATTGCGTACGTCTTTGCCTTCAATTGCCCATTTGCGGTCTTTAATAAAAT
>JBBIUJ010000291.1:0-5480 GCA_037440345.1 Prolixibacter sp. | reverse complement strand
ATAACTTCCAGACTCAAACTAAATATCTATTGAATATGGCCTATTGCAGGTTGAAGAATGTTACTTTGGGTTATTCTCTTTCTCCTAAAATTGCAAAAAAGGTTTACGTACAGAAATTCAGAGTTTATGTTAGTGGTGAAAATCTATTCGAAGTTGATGGTTTGGGTAATGTCCCGCTCGATCCCGAAACCGGCTTGCAAAGCACTGCTGACTCTCGTATGTTTGGTCGTGGTTATCCATACCGCAGAACCGTTTCATTTGGAGTTCAATTAACCTTTTAGTAAAAAACTAAAATAGATATTATCATGAAAAGAATATTACTTATATTAACTCTTACGACGCTCTTTGCGACGAGTTGTTCAGATTTTCTGGACAAGCCTCCTCTTTCTACCCTAACTGATGATGGGTTCTGGGTTTCCGAATCAAATGTACGTTTGTATGCGCAAAACTGCTATACTGACTATTTTACAGGATATGGCAGCGGTTGGACCTGGGGGAAATTTTTCTCAGGAGAAACTTTTAATGACGATTTTACCACATTGGGCGCATGGACAAAAACAACGCCTGCGACCAGTTCCGCCTGGACTTTTACTTATGTCCGAAAAGTCAATATCCTAATCGACCGGCTCGAACGTGTTCAGATGCCGGATGCTGCAAAGAATCACTGGAGGGGAATTGCACGTATGTTCAGGGCTTTGGAATATTCCGATATGGCTCAGAAATTTGGGGATGTACCTTGGTATGATACTCCTTTGATCATTGATGATAATGCAGCCTTGTATAAAAAACGCGATCCGCTGGGCAACAGTTTTCAAAAAATTATTGACGATTTTGAATTTGCAGCTGCCAATGTCAGACTAAATGATGGCGTTCTTCAGGTAAACCGCGCCACTGTTTTAGGCTTAATGGCTGACAGGTTACTCTATTTCGGCACCTACTTGAAATACAATTTAAACAATACGGCCTTAGCAAAAACTTGTCTGGAAAGAGCAAAGTGGGCTGCAGGACAAATTATTGACGGTGTTGTTGGAACCTATTCAATTGAGAACAACTACCGGGCAATTTTCTCGTCCAAAGACCTTACAAGCAATAAAGAGGTTATCTTCTTTCGCCAATATGAAACGGCTATGACAACACATTGTTTAATGAGTTATGTAAACAGGGAACCTCAAACCGGCATGTCAAAGGACGCCTTCGATGCCTATCTCGCCATAGATGGACTTCCTATTAAACAGTCGCCATTGTATAATTACGCCTCTGACAATGGCAAGAGGCGTTTTAGGTTAGCCTATCAAAATCGCGATCCTCGATTGAATTATACTGTTGTAGACTCTCTTAGGATCAATGGCATTCATGCAGCATACAGTACTTCCGGAATATGTATTTGGAAATTTCTTGATGCAACCGCAGATCCTAGCGACTTGACTTCATTAAGCAATGTAAATGTTACTGATGCGCCAATTATGAGGTTGGGTGAAGTAATGGTGAACTATATTGAAGCCGCTGTTGAACTTGGTACAGTTGGGGGATTGGCCGTCACTCAGGCAGATTTTGATAAAACAATCAACAAATTACGTACTAGAACATTCAACGGTAAGAGATTGCCCAATGTTACATTAGCTGGGAATAGCCTGTCGGTTAATGGTATCATCATTGACGATCCAGATCGGGACCCATCAGTTTCTCCTTTGATCTGGGAAGTCCGTCGTGAACGTCGGATCGAAACAATGATGGAAGGCAAACGTAACAATGACTTGCGGAGATGGAAAAAATACGAATACCTGAAGGCTGATAAAACCAGTGTCAATACCTTCCAAAATCCGAATAATTTCTGTTTGGGAGCTTGGGTCGACAAAGCAGAATATCCAGCTTCTACCAAATGGGCTACCTTAACAACTAAGCTTTGGGATCCTGCTGCTCCAAAAAATCCAACGGCAAATTATGTTCCTCCTACAGTTGGAGGGTATATTTTTGGCATCTGGTCAATCACATCTGCCCAAAACAGAGACTGGATTAGCGGCGATCCATTTTACGAAAGACAATACTTAAACCCTATACCTCTTGGTCAGATCAAGTTGTATCAGGATCAGGGCGTCGAATTGACGCAGAATCCGGGTTGGTAATCTAGCTAACGCTCTATTAAATTGAATAGTATAAAAGGGAGGATTTGCTTGCAGACCTCCCTTTTGTTTTAAGTATACCGTAAGCTAACAGCCTGGCAGTACACGCGACTAAAACAGATTGTCTTAGAGGAATTTATGATACATTTCTGTCCTATTTTTTAGGGTACCTGAGATTCAGTTTTTAAATTACTATTAAATGAAAGCCGTAATATTTGTTTTAACTTTTTTTTGTTTCCATTGTTCTCTAGCGCAAAGCGACACCATTCCATCACCCAAGGAGAAAGTTTTGTTAGGAATAACCCAGGGGCAATTGCCTTATCTGAAGTATGGCCCCGGGATTGACCGACTAGGCGGAGCAAAGATGACCTATCTTGATACTGCAATAGTTTTGCAGGTTGTTGATAGTCTTAGGGATGATTATATCGTTCGTCTTTCACCAAATCATCATGCCTTTATTCCAAAAGAAAATATAAAGCTAAATGAGGATTACAAAAGAACTAACTATTGCCTTACCTCATCGTGGAGTGTATTCGGTGACGAACAAAAGGATTATGTCACAATCAGTTTAGATGATCGGCTTCCCTATCAAAGTGTTCAGCTCATTGAACCTTCACGCATTGTGATAGACATTTATGGTGCAACCGGAAATACAAACTGGATCACACAGCTTAAATCGGCAAAAGAGATTAAAAATGTTTATCATGAACAAATTGAAGATGAACTCTTCCGTGTAACGATTGAGTTAAAACATGCCCAAAATTGGGGCTATTCGATCAAATACCGTAAAAAGACTTTAGTAGTTGCGATCAACCGACAACCAGAGCATCTTGCAATCAGACATTTAAAAATTGCCATAGATGCCGGGCATGGTGGTGCAAACTCGGGAGCAACCGGCGTTAAAACGGGAATTCAGGAAAAATATCGTAATCTGCAGATTGCAAAATACTTGGAAAAAGAGTTTATACGTTGGGGCGCTGAAGTCTACATGACAAGAAATGAAGACGTTGAATTAAGCATGATAGATCGCACTTTACAACTCCGGGAAGCTAATCCGGACCTCTTAATAAGTATCCATCACAATGCTTCGTCCAACCCAAATGTGAGAGGGGTAAGCACCTATTATCGGTATATTGGGTTTAAACCAATTTCGGTTGCTATCTTAGAGAGACTAAAGGGACTTGGTTTGGTTGATTTTGGAAATGTTGGCAGTTTCAATTTTTCTTTGAATGGCCCGACTGAATACCCGAATTGTCTGGTTGAGGTCGCCTTTATGAGTAATGAGGATGATGAAAAACTGATCAATAATCCACATTTCCAGAAGGAGGTCGCAAAAAAGATCCGGCAAGGTGTGAACGATTGGATCAGAATTGCAAGACGCAATCAATGAGTCTTATAATTGCTGGGAACGTCCATGTGTTTGAATTTTCTTATTTTACAAAACAATGAAAATACTTTTATCGCTTTGTCTCATTTTATTGCAGATTGGAGTTGTTTCTGCACAGAAACTTCATTTCGCACACATTACAGACACCCATATTGGAAGTCAAGCTGCTGCTGAAGATCTCAATGCCACTGTGGACGATATTAACCGGCAAGCTGAAATTGATTTTGTCCTATTGACGGGAGATATCACCGAGTTCGGGTCTGATGAGGAGCTTATGCAAGCCCGGAAGATCATTGACCGGCTCAAGAAACCCTGGTACATAACACCCGGCAACCACGACTCCAAATGGTCGGAGAGCGGAAACAACAGCTTTGTCACCACCTTCGGGTCGGAAAGATTCTCTTTCGAAAAGAATGGATATCTCTTTATTGGTACGGCCTCAGGCCCAAACATGAGAATGGGTCCGGGGCTTGTACCGCGGGAACAGATAGTTTTTGTGGATTCTGTTTTAAAATCCCGGAAGAATCCTGACCAACCTGTCATCTTCGTCAACCATTATCCCCTTGATGAATCGCTTGCCAATTGGTACGATATCATTGACCGGCTCCATACAATGAATATCAAAGCCACCCTTTTAGGTCATGGACACTCCAACCACCTCTATAACTTTGAGGGAATTCCGGGTATCATGGGACGATCTAATTTGCAGACAAAAAAAGCGGAGGCGGGCTACAACCTGGTCACCATCAACCAAGATACCATATTTTATTCAGAACGGCTCGCCTCTGGCAAAACCCTTCCCGTATGGTGTAAAGTTCCTATCGGGGCAAATTCTCCGGTTAATCCATCTTCAAATAACACCATGGCCCCTATCGCAAAAAAAACTTTCACCCGACCTGATTATTCCATGAATCAAAAGTATCCGGGCATCAGCACTTGTTGGAAAATTCAGGAAATGAGCGATATTGGCTCAGGAATCTCTGCTCTTAAAAACAGAGCTGTTTATGCCAATACAGCAGGTGAAATCGTTGCTGTCGATCTCGGTACCGGTACAAAATTATGGAGTTACGCTACCGGAGGAAAAATCTATTCAACACCCGCAATCGATGGAAACAGGGTGGTTTGCGCTTCAACAGATCACAACATCTATTGCCTGGACCTTCAATCAGGCATACTGATCTGGATGCACCCTACCGTTAAGCCAATAGTTGCAAGTCCAGCCATTGAAGCTAACAGGGTTTACATTGGCTCCTCAGAAGGATCGTTCCGATGCCTCAACCTTGCTGATGGAAAACTTGTCTGGAAATTCGACAGCGTAAAGAATTTTGTGGAGAGTAAACCTCTTATCCTGAAAAACAGTGTCTGTTTCGGTTCGTGGGGAAACAGCTTCTATTCGCTGGATAAAAAAACCGGAATTCTAAATTGGAAGAGGGAGAAACTGAGCAACAGGATGCTCTCACCGGCAGCAGTCTGGCCTGTTGCCGCACATGGAAAAATCTTTGTCGTTGCCCCCGACCGCCACATGACCGCTTTGGACGAAAACACAGGGACAGAAATATGGGACTCCGGAAAATATTCCTGTCGCGAATCAATCGGAATCTCCACCAACGGGAATCTCGTCTTCATAAAAAATATGACGGAAGGAAATGTAGATGCATTTTTTACAGCTGCAACAAATCAGGAACTGGCATGGGAATGCAAGGCTGATCTGGGTTACGAAATAGCCCCATCTCCACTCATCGAATCCGGGAAGTTCCTCTATGTTCCAACCGCAACCGGTGTAGTCGTCGCCATCAACACGAAAACACATCAGGTTGCCTGGAAACACAAGATCTGCAATGCCTTGATCAATTCGGTACTACCGATCGGAAAGCAGAGAATCCTGGTTACGACAATGGACGGGCAGGTTGTGTGCCTATCAGCGAAGTATTAAGGATAAAGGATAAAGTAAGAAGGATAAAGTGGGGAACTCC
>JBBIUJ010000290.1:0-5520 GCA_037440345.1 Prolixibacter sp. | reverse complement strand
CATGTTCCGGACGAGTGAAAAGGTTTGCTGAATTTCGCGAAGAAATATACATTTTGATTGTCAATAAATCCGTTCGAAAGCCTGTGTCCCTCAATCTCAGTTTCATTCACAATTTTGATCTGAGCATCCGTGCATTTGTCGCCAATGCCATGTTGCATATCTATCAGAATATGGGATGCATCCGATTTTGGAAAGGTATATTTGTGGTATCCCGCCCGTTCCGAAACGGTTAATTCTACCTTAATGGCGTAATCTTTCAGGGTGACTGCATAGTATCCCGGAGAGGCCTGTTCTTCCTGATGGGAAAATTTCGACCTGTATCCCTCGCCCGGTTTGTCTTTTGCCCCCGGATTGACTTTCAAGTTGCCGGTGGTGGGCATGAACAGGATATCGCCCCAGTCGCCGGCGCCCATACCACTCCTATGTAAATGGCTGAAACCCATCACTGAACTGTCGCTGTAATGGTACCCCGAACACCAGTCCCAGCCGCTGATGTCTGTGTCAGGGCTTAATTGAACCATGCCACCGGGGAGAGCAGCCCCAGGGAAAGTGTGGCCATGGTAATCTGTCCCAACGAATGGATTCACCAGATCAACTTTTGTTTTCTGGGCAAATGAGCTGACAGTATTAACGGTCAAGATCAATGCGGCGATCAGACAGAATGATAAGTATCTATGTTTGTAATTCATTTTTCTACAATTATTTTTTCTGTGTAGGGAACATATAAATAGCGGCATCGCCAGGATCAAGTTCCGTTGAACTTTCATAAGAGCTGGCGGGTACAATTGTACCATCCTTCAATACTTTTTTTAGTGTTTCGTCACCCGCAACAGTAAGACTTATTGAGGCAAGGTGGTTCTTGTTGACTATCACCACGAATGTGTTCGGGCCATTTTCAAGTACCGAAACCAATGCCGGCGCACCGTTGGTTTCAAGCACGCTGACGGCTTTTGGCAGATGGATCAGGCGACTGGTCCCCAGTGGAATCATCCCTTTGCCGGTATGTTTTACACTGACAACCTTTGCACCCAAAAATACCCATGAAAGATCTTTGATCTCCTGGCTCATCTGTTTCACACGGTCGAAAACAACACTTCTCTTGCCGGCGGCGCTGATCGGCGCCCCTCTTTGATCCTCTCCCGATGCCCCGGATGAGGTTGCCGACCAGTAGGTAAAATATTGTATCCCCTGCGCTCCGTACGCTAAATTGCTGTACACTTGAAGGCGCATAGCCGCCAGCGATTGAGGTGTAAGATGATCCTCATCGTAATTGGTGGTCAGGGCAAAAGCCCAGAAGGGTTTTCCTGACTTCCTGGCCTCGTCAGAAATCTGCTCAAGATTTTGGTACCACGTTTTTGAGAGCCGTTCTTTCAACACAGGATAGTAATCGAACGACATAAATTGTATCGGTAATTGTTTGTTGTATTGTTGGATATATTCCAAATAGCTTTTGGTTCCCAGTTGCGACGAATCGGCGTGATTTGGGAATAGGTTTACATAGCAAAAGTGCTTTTTGTCTACCGATTGAATTTTTTGTGCCCAGGAGGCAAGTTCCGGAAAGAGTCGAATATTTGGCTCATCCATCAGATGGTAACCGGCCACAGCAGGATGGTCCATCAATCTTTTAACCGTTTTCTCCGACTCTTTTTTTAATTCCGGACAAGAAACTACGATCTTGATGCCCACTTTGACAGCGGCGTCCAGCGCCTTTTGCAGATCATCGATGTTTGGGAAAAAACTGAGGGAATGTGTTATTCCGGCATCTTTCATCTCCTGATACCGCTCAACGGTAGTTTCATTGGCAGGGATGCTGTACCATGCCAAAATTGGAATTTGTTCCTTTGGAGTACTGGGTTTTTGAGCATTTGAAAACCCTGCAAAAAGGAATATGGCAGTAAGAAGTAAAAAATATATTCTCATGGTTAATAGCAATAGTTTAAAATTCAATATATCCGGTAAATGAAATTCTTTGTGCATCCTTTGTGCTATCCTTTGTGACCTTCGTGGTTAAGCTTTTAAAATTCACCACGAAGGGCACAAGGTAAAAGCTGACTCATAATCTTTAATTAAACGACATCGGTTTAAGATTATAAATATTGATTGCATTTTCCCGAAGGATTTTTTTTGCCACATCCAATGCCTCCTGTTCGGTGAGGTAGCTCTCTCTGACCATCTGGATCAAGGTCGATGCTACGGTTTCCCGTGCCAATACGGCTGCTCCATAAGCCCCCTCCACCGTTTGGCTGTCACCCCCATAAGCCATGATTTTATTATTTGGAACAGTTTCGATAAACTCCTGCAGGTACCTTTTTGTGTAGGCTGGGGATATCAGTGCAGACCAGGCCATGTCGATGTACACATTCGGAAAGTTTTTGGCAAGTGTGGCCATCTCCCCTCCGTAAGGATATCCGGCATGAAGCAGACAAAATTTCACTCCCGGAAATTTGAAGAATGCCTTGGCCAGTCCGGCTGGATTGGCATTCGTAATTTCATTCCCGCTTCCGGTTTGAAGTCCGGTGTGAATCTGAACGGGGAGCTTGTATTTGTCACATAGACTAAGCAAGTGAAAGAAAGTATAATCCTGGAGTGGTTTGGCCTCTTCGAACGGGAAAAGCTGTTGCGGATTTGCCTTCATCTTCTCAAAAACAGCTTCGGCCTTTTCGCGTGGAACATCCTCAAATTTCAGGGTGCGGTAGTAGGCAATTCCAAATTTAGCTCCCTGAATACCAAGTTTTACATCCTGTTCAAATATACTGTCAACAAAAGATTCGTATGCCTTCAGGGAGGATATCTTCTTCCCGACGCCAAACCGGCTGTTCATCTTGTCGTACCCAAAAAAACTAACATACCTGTCGTAAACGAAGAAACGCCTGAAATTGCAGGGGCCTTCGTGCTCCACGTCCCTCGGATTTGAGGTGTTGTACTCCATAATCAGGCAGGCATCAATTTTAGACTTCTCTTTCAGGATGGTTTCATAGTAGCCTTTTTTATGCGACTCCTGGATACGTCTGGAAAGTTCGGCATAGGTCTGATCGTTCAGGTCATCTATCCCAAAGAGCTCTTTTGCGGAAATCAGGACGGATCTGCCATATGCGGTAGTCCTAATGTTTGCCCAGCCCTCTTTGGCCGCCAGCCACTTTTCATCCAGTTTTGTCCCCTTTCCTTTCAGGGTACTGAATGCTTTGTTCTGTTCCATTCCGGATGAGATAAGATCCGATACCTGGTAATTTGTAAACAAGATGCTGAAATCAGCCGGGCTTGCCAGGGCTTCTGATTCGCTCATCAAATGTTCGTGCGTGTCAATCAGCCGGATGGCATTCACGGCGTTTTGAATTCTCTTTTCGAACCCGGGTTTAGGCAATGATCTTATGGATGATTGCGCATTTAAACCCTGTGCGAGGAATAAAATCAGTGACGAGATAATAGTAGTTCGTGTCAGTTGATTCATCATGATAGTTAAATAGTTGAAAAATGCGTGAACCTTTAAGATCAGCTTTTCCGCACATAAAAGGAGACCCAGAGAAGGTATATCATACAAACGCTTATCACAAAAAGACTTGCCATTGGCCCAAAGGCATCGATCACATATCCCATTGCCAGGGGTATAACAGCGCCACCTGATACGGCCATTATCAGCAATCCGGAGATCTCATTGGCCCGATCCGGCATTTTGGCCAGGGCAAGGGAAAAGATGATCGGAAACAAGTTACCTGCACCCAGTCCAATTACCAGGATGGATACAAATGCAACCATGCTACTCGGTGCAAGGAATACCCCCAGAACACCCAAAAGTGCCAAAAGCGCAGATAGTAACAGAAAAACGCGTGGTTTGATCCAATTTAAAATGATGGCACCCAGAAAACGGGAGATGGTTTCACCGGCAAAGAACCAGCTAATTCCAATAACAGCTTTGTCCAGTGATAAACCATATTTGGCAGTCAGGATGTTTGCAATGTTGGTGTTTATGGCTACTTCTGCACCAACGATCAGAAAAATAGAGAGTGCCATAAATGCTACAAATCTGTTGCTGAGCAGTTTAAAGCAGGACTTGAACGTTGCAGGTTTACGATCCGGTTTGGATTCTACGATTGGTGTCATTGACAGCCACAGCGCTGCCAAAATGGAAGTAAGTCCGTACACGGCGAAAACAAGTTTCCAGTTGCCAAAATGTGTAGCCATAAAGGAAGCGATAATGGGACCCGAGAAGGAGATAATTGCCTTTACAAACTGCGAGGTACTCATGTAACTGGCCAATTTCTCTTCAGGGGATACATCCTGCAAAAGGGGATTGGCCGAAACTTGTATCACCGTGTTGCCTATACCCAACAGAATAAAGGAGGCGAACATCATACCGAACGAGTAGTGAACAAATGGTAAACCAAGACCAATTGACTGGATGACCATCCCCGTGTTCAACATATTCCGTTTGCCGTACTTGTCTTGAAGCACCCCAATCGGAACCGACAATACAAAAAACCAGAGCAGCACCATCATGGGAAGAAACTGGGCGACAAAGGAGGTTAATCCAAAATCTTGTTTGATATATCCTGTGGCGACACCCATAATATCTATGAATCCCATCACAATGAAAGAGAGAAATACCGGGAACAGTTTTAGAAGTCCGATGTTTTTAGATGTCATAGTGAATAGTTTATTTGGTTTGAAATGTTTGAAATGTTTGAAATGTTTGAAATGTTTGTCAAAACGCCGGTCCCAGAGCGAAGTCGAAGGAAAATGTTTGAAAAATCAGCGGTCCCTGAGCGTAGCCGAAGGGCCGAAAAAGTGATGCTCCACTGCCAAACAAAGCAGATGATACACCGGCAAATGCAGTTCTTGAACAAGATAGGTACGCTTTTCGGGTACATTGATCAAGATGTCACAATATTCTTTCATCTTACCGCCTGTTTCGCCGGTCAGTCCAATCACTTTCAGGTCCATCGCTTTGGCCACCATACAAGCGTCCAATACATTCCGTGAATTACCAGAACTACTGATGGCAATAAGAATATCGTTTGGCTGGCCGTAACCTACCACCTGCTGTGCGAAAATCACCTCTCCGTCAATGTCGTTGGCGACCGCTGTTATCAATGCCGCATGGGCAGTCAGGGAAATGGCGGGTAGCCCTTGCTGCAGATGACTCGCAAGATAGCTTCCCCTTTCGGGATTGATGACTGCCAGTTTTTCCTGTAATTCAGAAGAAATAGGCCTTTTCAATTCGAAACTTTTCATCAGTTCCCCAACAATGTGATCCGAATCCGAACAGCTTCCCCCGTTTCCGCAAACAAGGACTTTCCCTCCATTTTCATAGCACGAAATCAGTTGGGTGCATACATCTTCGATGGCAGGCTTCACTGTAGTTAATACCGGGTATCTTTCGCAAAGCTGATCAACTAAAAACAACGTAGATTGTGTTGTCATTTTTTATTTTAATTAGTTGGCATTCAATGTCTCGCAATTTTTAATCTGTAATCTGTAATTTTTAATTTGTAATTGCTTTAGCACTGAACCTTCCTGGTAAGT
>JBBIUJ010000289.1:0-5535 GCA_037440345.1 Prolixibacter sp. | reverse complement strand
AGGAAAAAGGTTTGCTGATGCTTTTCAACCCGCTCAACGAATCAATTACCAGGACCATAAAAGTGCCGGTTTACTATACCGGGCTTCACCAACAGGTTAAAGTCAGCGATCAGTCTGGAAAACAGGAGGTTTTGAAGGTAACCCGCGATTACTGCATTGAACTGAAAACCGTAATTCCGGCGAAGGGATACAAAAGCTACATTTTAGAATAATATGAGGATATACTCATTCATAACCATACTTTTTGTTTTACTGAGCAATTTGTCAGTTTTGGGCAAGCAAATAGCTATCCAGGGTGAATCACCCCGGTTAGAGCTTGCTGCAAAAGAAATTCGCCGTTATCTGTTTTTGCGTACGGGAGAGTTGCTTTCCATTTTTTCCGACAACAAAAATCCGGATAAAGCATGCATTGTTCTCGCGGTTGATTCAGCTCTTCAAAAACAGCAATACCATCTGAAAACCGGCGATGAAAAACTGAAAATAACCGGGGGCTCAGAAGTTGGGGTGCTTTATGGTGCTTATGCATTCATCGAAAAATTGGGAGTAAGGTTTTATTTGAATGGAGATGTTATTCCCGATAAGAAAATCCCGTTTAGAATTCCGGTATTGGATGAAACCAGCGCCCCACTGTTTGAAATTCGGGGTATCTTACCTTTTCATGATTTTCCGGAAGGGCCTGATTGGTGGGCGAAAGATGACTTTTTGGTAACCTTGGGGCAATTGGCAAAAATGAGGATGAATTTTATCGGGATGCACAATTATCCGGGAGAATTACTGCTTTGGCATGGGTTAGCCGATGATGTAGCCAATGACGGTACGGTAAAAATGACCTATCCTTCCCGATGGTTCAGCAATTTAGGCAATAACGGGTGGGGATATGCACCTGCCCCAACCAATACCTATACTGCCGGGGCTTCCGAACTTTTTCAGTCAGACACCATTGCAAACGAGCTTATTGGTTCTGATGGCAAACATTTCGACAGGGTTGCCCGAATGCTTGGGGAATTAACCTCTCAGGCACATTCTCTGGGGATCCAGGTTTGTGTTGGTTCCGAAACACCAGTCTGGATTCCGGATAAAGTAGGAAAGAAGTTGGAATCAACCGGCAATTTCAATTTGTCCCGTGAAATTTACAAAGGCATTTTTACATGGCTGATGAAGAATTCCTCGGTGGATTATTTCTGGCTATGGACCCCTGAGAATTGGATTTGGAGAGGAAACAGCCAGGAACAATATGAGAAAACAGAAAAAGATATCCGGGAGGCATTACGAGCTCTGAATGATTTAAAGAATCCGTTTCAACTTGCAACTTGCGGATGGGTTATTGGGCCGCAACAGGACCGTTCGGCCTGGGATAAAATATTGCCCGGAAACTCGCCAATAGCCAACATCAGCCAACTTGTCGGACATGCAGCCATTGATACCAGTTTTTCAATTGTCCGTAACCGCCCTAAATGGGCAATCCCCTGGCTCGAAAACGATCCGGATATGGTTGCCTATCAGCCCTGGGTCAAACGGATGCGCTTCGATGCTGCCGATGCCCTGCAAAAGGGGTGTTCAGGATTGATAGGGATTCACTGGCGCACTAAAATACTCTCGGCAAACATTTCAGCGTTGGCGCAGGCAGGTTGGGACCAATCATGGGGAAATCAGTCTCAAAAGGTTTTTCCCGCACCACTTCAGGATGATATTAACCGGCAAATGCCGGCTTTGGATTTTTATCTTGATTTTGCAAATGCATGGTTTGGTGAAACTGTTGCTGAACAATTGGCTCAGATTCTCGAAAGGTCAGATGGATTTGCTACAGCTTTTAAACCCGTAAGCCCGGAGTTTTCAGCAACTACAGAATGGAAGAATGGACCGGGAGCATTGAAAGTGATCCGCGAACCCTGGAAATCGGTTGAAGCAAAGCATTATACATTCGTCAATCAGTTTGCCGCTTTGCGTCCGCAGGTGAAAGGGAAGGGTAATCTCGAACGTTTTGACTACTGGATGAATTCACTTTTGGCTACCCGCCAGATGGCGCTACTGGCTTGCCTGAGGGGCGAACTTGACGCTGTTGTTGAAAAAATGGTTTCAGCGACCGATTTGCAAAAGAAACAAAACCTTGCAGAGTCGGCAATAGAGCAGAGAATTACCCTTGCACGCGAATGGGAAAATCTGATTACATACGAAATTGCCGCAGTGTCAACTGTAGGCGAATTAGGCACTATTGCCAATCTGGAGCAACACAGCCGGTTGTATAATCAATTCCTGACTATTCATGATAAAAATCTGATTGCGGCCACGGGGAAAAATCTTCCTGCAACCTGTTTCCCCTCCTCAACTTATTCCGGAAATCCAAAACTCGGTGTTCTTACTGTCCGCAGTTCGGTAGAAAAAGGAAAAGCATTAAAATTGAAAATCCTGGCTGTTGACAGACAACCCATAAAATCGGTAACCATTTACACCCGTGAACTTGGATCATCAAAAAAATGGAAAGTTATGACAGCCAAACCTATTGCCCGAAGTGTCTGGCAATTTGAGTTTCCGGTAAACGCTGTTGATTTTGAATATCACATAGTTGCCTGTACCGGAGACAACAAAAAGTTGTTCTGGCCTGCAACTGCGCCGGAACTGAACCAAAGTGTTATAGTCCTTTAGTGCATACTTTAACCCCGAGATAATTATCAAAATGCTTATCAACAATCACCATATTATCAAGCGCGTTTTAAAGAATCACATTTTTGATGAATTCTGACGTAACTGAAAATTCTCGTATAATGTCAACTTTATAACTTTAATTGATAAAATCTTCAGCTAATGAAATCTTGCTTAACATTGCTTTTGTTTGTTCTACTGTCTGGAATTTTCTGCGGAAATATTTCCGGAATTAATGTTTTACCTAAAAGCCTGAATTATAAAGTCAGGCCTTTTTACAAGTATCGTCCCGATGGCAAACCTGGTCGCGAGGTAGTAGTATTTTTCAAGGGGGCAAAACTATTTGGCGACGCAAGACTGGACGTCAGTTGTAACGGAATAAAAGAGAAAATAGGAGTAAATGGAGGAGCCTCTGGCATCGATTCACTGGTTTTTCTTCTTCCTCCTGAAACAGGGGTTTCAGGCGATGCGAGTGTTCAGCTAACGCTCGTTCAAAGCGGTAAAAAGCTGAGCCAAACAATGATTGTACCGGCATTGCGGCATTGGAACGTTTATGTGTATCCTCATTCGCATGTCGATATTGGCTACTCCAATACCCAGGCCAATGTTGAGTTTATTCACAAACGCAATATGGATCAGGGTATTATGTTGGCTAAAAAAACCGGAAACTATCCTGAAGATGCCCGTTATCTGTGGAATACAGAAGTGATGTGGCCCATAGAAAGGTATCTGCAAAAAGCGACCCCGGAACAGAGGGAAAAGATTTTTGGCGCGATTAAGCAGGGGCAACTGTGCCCCGATGCCTCTTATGTTCACGTAAATACGAGTACTTGCAGTGAAGAAGAACTGTTTCAGTTATTCAGGCTAAAGCGTGAAATAGAAAAGATTACCGGAAAACCCAATGATGTGATGGTGCAGGTTGATATTCCAGGTATGTCGTGGGGAGTAGTTCCGGTACTGGCCCACGAAGGTATTCGTTACATCATGATGATGCCCAATACGGCCCGCGGCAACGAGAAGATGACGTATGCCCTAAACCAGAAACCGTTCTGGTGGGTAGCTCAGGATGGTAAATCGAAAGTTTTGTTTTTGCAACCAGGCGGTTATGGCGTCGGGCTTGCCAAGGGAATGACAACCGGTCGTCCGTGGTTCGGACAGCAGGATACTACCAAAATTCCTAAAGTGGTAAAAACCGACAATCCGCGAAAAAATTTTCTGGATCAACATTTGTTCAGTACTTTACCGTCCCTGGAGAAAGCCAAACACCCTTACGACATGTATGTGGTTACCTGGGCCATGTGGGACAATGCGTTGATCGATGCAGACCTGCCCGATGCTGTTGAATCGTGGAATAAAGAATATGCTTTTCCACACCTGATTATATCGAGCGCTCATGACATTATGCAAACATTCGAAAAGCGTTACGGCGACCAACTTCCGGTAGTTAAAGGCGATTATACCGAATACTGGAGCGATAATATGGGAGTTGCTGCCCGCGAAAATAAGATGAATGGAAATGCAAAAGAAAGACTATTACAGGCCGAAACAGTCTGGTCAATGTTGAACCCCGGTCGGCCTGCTCCCCGGGCCGAATTTGACGAGGCATGGAGGTACATCATATTGGGGTCGGAACATACCTATGCCGCCGAAAATTCGAAAGATCCTTTCTTTTTCAACGCTGTCTGGAAGGTCAAGCAAAGTTATTACAGAGAGGCCGAAGAACGCAGCATTACCCTGTTAAGCAACGCCCTGGCTCCTGCCACCGACCGCTCGACAGGAGGACTTGGCCCGGTAGAAGGGCCGTCGAACGGAGGTGTTGCTGTGATCAACACCCATTCATGGTCTCACGGTGGGCTGGTTTCTCTCACGCCTTACGAAAGTCAGAAGGGGGATCGGGTGGTTGACGATAACGGAAATGAAGTGCTTTCACAACGTCTCTCTACCGGAGAACTTGTGTTTCTTGCATCCGGCGTACCTCCGTTTAGTTCAAAGCATTATAGGGTTGTTTCAGGCAAATGTTCCCAACCAGGTTCGTGCAAATGGGAAGGAAATAAGCTGAAGAATGACAAACTTGAACTTGTTCTTGATTCGAAAACCGGGAATATTGTCAGTTTGGCGGAAATTGGTACGAACCAAAATTTTGCAGATTCAAAAGGCAACGCTGGTCTGAACACCTTTATCTGGCAACCAGGCAAAGGGCTGGGCGATGCAAAACCGGATTTCAACATTTCTTTGTCAGTGAAAGAAAATGGCCCGTTGCTTGTTGAAATACAAGTTGCCTCACAAGCTTCGGGTTGCCGTTCAGTTTCCCGGAATATCCGCCTCCTAAGCGGGCAACCCTGGGTTGAATTATCGAACACTGTAGATAAGTTGCCGCTGGAAAAAAAGGACGGAATATACTTTGGCTTTCATTTCAATATTCCTGGATGTACAACCCGGGTCGATAATCCATGGAGTATTATTCGTGTTGAAGACGATCAGTGGCCTGCCGCGAATCGTGCATGGATGGCAACGCAACACTGGGTTGACATTTCGAACGCCGGGAAGGGGGTGACGTTGTGCCCGCTCGATGCACCCCTGATAGAAAACGGAAATATTACTGTGAACAATACAGAAAGTTGGGACGGCTCTCACGATGTATGGCCCTCTAAAAATCCATCCAGCCCAACGATCTATTCGTGGGTGATGAATAACCATTGGCACACCAACACCCCGTTAACACAGGACGGACCGGTTACATTCCGCTATCGGGTTATGCTTCACGACAGTTATAACGCCATTCGGGCAAACCGTTTTGGACTGGAGCAGGCCCAACCACTTGTGCCGGTTTTGTGCGATAAGAATCCGCTCGATAAACCTGTACTGAACATTAATAACGATCAGGTTTTTGTTTAC
>JBBIUJ010000288.1:0-5536 GCA_037440345.1 Prolixibacter sp. | reverse complement strand
TTATAGGGTATGGTGCCATTATTTTGATGGGGGTGACAATTGGACACGATTCCATTGTTGGTGCAGGAGCCGTAGTAACATCTGGTGTACCTGAAAGAAGTGTTGTTGCGGGGAATCCTGCAAGAGTTATTTGTACTTTGGGTGAGCTCATTGAGAAACGCCAACAGTTGGCAATTGAACATCCAGAATATTTTAGGGATGAACCGGATTTCTTACACAAGAAAGTTGGCGAGCTACCATGATCTGGCGCATTGAGAGACTAAAACGAAAAGTTTTTGTTGCTTAGGATGTAAATTACGATGGGAAGAGACTCAGTTTTATTATTAGCAGGAACAGGCTATATTACCCGTGATATTGTGCTTGCGTCTTTTACAGATGAATTGATTAAATATGCGGATATCATTGTTGCGACGCCAAATTCAGCCGATGAAAATTTAAAGCAGGCAATTGCAGGAAAACCGATTTATTTAATCCCTTTCAGCCAGATGAGTTATTTTTTAGGAAGAAAAAAAATACCATTTAGCAAATACTTTGGCCCGCAGCATTGGATTTATTGGATTAAGCAGGTCGAACGCGATAATGAGTCCTTGGATACTGTGACACGCTTGTATCGGCCCAGTTGGGGATTTAAGGGTAGGCAACTTATCCGGTTTATGTCGTTTACAGGAAAAGTTATTAAAACACTACACTTAAATGGTATCGCTGAAGAACTTTTCTTGTTTCTAGTTAGCCAGGAAGTTGCAACAAAGCAATGGATCAAAATCTTTCGGGAGAAGAAGCCATCTGTAATTGTTTCAACGATGTTGACGCTTCCTGGGGGAATGTATGACTATAGCCCGGATTTGCCCGCTGTTTTAGCTGCTCGGAAATTAAATATCCCCTGCGGCACATTAGTGCAATCTTGGGATAACTTGAGTAGTAAAACTTATGTGATTCCTACTTGGTTGGATCGATATTGGACATGGAGCGCATCAATGACTGACGATTTAGTGCGCTTCAATCCCCGCATTAAATGCGATGAACATATTGCGGATATTGGAAGCCCGCATTTTGATTGCCATTTGGATGCTAGCCTTCTTGAAGAACGGGATATTTATTTGCAGAAACTGGAATTGGATTCTCATTTTCCATATATATTGATTGGAACCGGAATGGAATATTTGTTGCCTGGGGAACCTGCCATTGTTATTGATTTGGTTAAACGATTGAAGGCGGAATTGCCCGACGTTCAAGTTTTATTGCGACTCCACCCAAAAGATAAAATGGGGCGCTGGCGTGACCATCTAAGCGGGTTAAAGGATCTTGGCGTAAAAATACAAAACACGATTCCTGAAACGCCTATGGATATGGGGGGCTTTACCCCTCCCCGCGAATTTTTCCGTGAACAAATTAATGCCATCTATCATTCGGCTGTGGTTATAAATACCGCATCGTCGCTGACAGTTGACGCGGCTATTCTTGATCGCCCTGTCATTTCGCTTGGCTATGATGTGGTAAAGGATAAAAAATTTCCCGAAGGACGCGCCAGCTTTTATAACCGTTCGGAGCATTTTGGCTCTTTGGTCAAAACCGGCGGTGTTTGGGTCACGCATTCACAGGATGAGTGTATAAATGCCATTCGCCGCTACTTGGCTGAGCCAGAATTACACGCCGCCAACCGCCGTGAGCTTGCCCAAAAAGTGGGCGGTCCCCTTGACGGTATGGCGGGGATGCGCTTGGCAAAAGAAGTTATTAATCTTATTCATCATGATTGAAGCAATTTCCAACGAACGAATTAGTCAATTGACTGTTCATTGGAGCCGCATTAATGCTTAAGGTATTTGAGATTGTATCTTTTTGGCCCTCAGAAATCTTTATCCAAAGGCATCTTGGCGCTTTTAATGAAATTTCATTCCAGCCAAAATTATTTACATTGGGAGGGGATTATTTTTTCAAAAATAAAACTTCTATTTAATACTTTAAATTGTTGGGGAAAATTAAAGGCGGTACCTTATTTATGGAATTATCCAGGTCTGCTGTTGGAGAATAGGTCGTGGCAGGATAAACTGCTTTTAAAATTTTTCGATGAAGAAAAGCCTGATCTGATCCATTTCCACTGGGCAACCGGCGCATCTAGATTGGCATGGCTTCCTTTAAAGTTGAAGATTCCATACACGTTTTCGATGAGAGGGCATGACATCACGGAATTGACTTTTGATCCAAAATACGTGGATAAGTTGAAAAAAGCAATTGGATCCTCATCCGGGATACATAGTGTCAGCGAGGATATTTGGCAGAAGGCGGTAATGGCCTGTGATATTGATGAAAACTCTGTCTTTCATAAAACGATCTATACGACTGTGCCGATCCCTCCCCTAAAGGAAAAAGAAATTCGAAGCAATAAAGATTTCTACACATTTCTTTCAGTAGTTCGATATGATTGGTCCAAGAATTTAGTGGGATTGCTGATTGCGTTTAAAAGATTGCTGGAAGAAGGTCTGAGTGCAAAATTGATAATTGTTGGCGATGGGGAGGAAAGGATAAAGACGAGCCTCTTGTTTTGGGCGAAATTTTTAAACATCGAAGGATTTGTTTCATTTCCGGGAACCTTGCCTTATTCTGAAATAACAGATTTATTTAAGCAATCAGATGGCTATATTCAGTCTTCCATTTCAGAGGGTTTCAGTAACGCCTTGGCTGAGGCAATGGCTTTCAGTTTGCCAGTTTTTGCAACTAAGGTCGGTGGTACTGATGAAATCATCAAGGATGGGATCAATGGATATTTATTGGATGTTGCCCGTCCCGAAAGTTGGTGGGAAAAGCTTATTTGCATTACAAATCGGCAGAAGATGCAGGCGATAAGCACGCAGGCTTGGAGCGATGCACAGGAAAAATTTAGCGCGAAACATCATGCTGAACAATTTGAGGAGTTTTATAATCAAAGTATCAAGATTGTACGATGAGTAAGTATTACTTTAATTCATGAACTTATGGAGTTTTTTAATGCAGAGTCCCTTGCCTTCACAAAAAGGTGTCGCTTTTTTTCCGTCTTTGAAAGAACTTTCCAGTAACCCATATTGGGCTATTCTGGCATCCGCATTGGAAAAGGCTGGTGTTATTTTTTATAACTCCCCCGATTTATTCACATGGAATTGGCTTGTTAAAAATAGAAACCTGGTCAACGTATTACATATCCATTTCATTCGTTCATTCTACAATTCTGGAAAGCCGGGGCACGTTCGCTTTTTATATGTTTTACGGTTTGGAATCGATATGTTTTTAGCAAGAGGAATGGGCTATCGGATAATATTCACATGGCACGATCTTGAGCAACGTATTCATGTTCAGCCTGTTTGGGTGGATGAGTTAGCTCATCGCATAGTCATAAAACTTTCTAATAGAATTATTGTGCACTGCCAGGAGGCGGCACGATTGTTATTACAAAAATATGGGCGGCTCGATAATGTTTTTGTAGTTGATCATCCAAATTATATAGGTTGGTATCCGAATACAATTACGAAAAATGCCGCCAGAAGAAAGCTCACTCTGGCAGAAGATTCAATCGTGTTCACTTTTTTTGGAGGGATATACTCCAACAAGGGTATAGAGATACTTATTCAGGCATTTCGAAAAACACAGGGGCGCAACTTTAGGCTTGTGATCGCCGGCAAAGTTAGTAGGTCGTCTGAGGCTTATTCCCAAGTCCTAAAAGAAATGGCAAGAGGAGATGAACGGATTTCTTTTTATTTTAATTATATTCTTGATGATGAAGTTCAGGTCTTCATGAATGCAACTGATATTGTAGTTTTGCCATTCACGAAGATATTGACTTCAGGTTCTACAGTCCTTGCCATGTCTTTTGGGCGTCCGGTGATTATTCCAAAAGTGGGTTGCTTACCTGAATTGGTTGACTCTGACGTCGGTTGGCAATTTGAGCCGGATGATCCAGATTCCTTGGCCGAAACCATGCAGTCTGCAGCGGGTAGTGATTTTCGTCAAGTTGGGCAACGCGCACTTGAGAAGATATCATTCTATTCTCCTGAATATTTTGCTTCTCAAACGGTTAAAGTATATTGGGATTAAGACAAATCCAAATAACCGATTGACAATACCCTTCCTGGATGTGGCGTGAAGAGCAGATGAAAATAAATGACAGACATTAGGTTTTATGTTCAAAAATGCGGGTTGTTTTTAGGTGTAATGGCGCCTAGTCTCCATGCCATTCTTCTATATCGGTTCGGGCGAAGGTTGTATCTTTCAAAACACCGCCGCGCAAACCCTGTCTGGTATGCATATCTTTTTATTCTGCATTTCTTTAGGCTTTTCCACAAGATCGAACTTCCTGAAACAGCAAGAATTGGAAAACGCCTTTTCCTGCCGCACCCTTATGGATTGGTGATGGGAGCAAGTACTGTACTTGGAGATGATTGCACAATCGGTCCCTGGGTGGTACTGGGGCATAACGGAATCCCCGGCGGCGATCCCGTTATCGGCGATCGGGTGACTATCGCGCCACATGCCTGTGTGTTGGGCAAAATCCAAATCGGCTCGGACTCTTTAATTGGGGCAGGTGTAATAGTAACTCGCGATGTGGGAGCGAGTGAACGTTTATCTTCTCCGCGCCCATTTATCATAGACACTCAGGCGTACCAGTAGTGAACACTTGATGTCCGAATACATGGTTTTGTCTGTTTTGCCTTTGCAGACCAAGACCGCATGATATGCCTGCTTTTGACAATCCTTTCCCACTATGAATCTTGGAGATTATGAATTTCAGTGTTGTGATTCCCCTATATAACAAAGCCCTTCACATTGAAAGAGCTTTGAGATCCGTCCTCTCTCAAACCTGTCAGGATTTCGAGATCATCGTTGTCAACGATGGTTCAACGGATAATGGGGGGGGAATCGTGGAAGGGATCGGCGATGCAAGAATTAGGTTGATTAATCAGCCGAATCAAGGGGTAAGCGTAGCTAGAAATGTTGGGATTGAAGCTGCCAAACAAAAGTATATTGCCTTTTTAGACGCTGATGATGAATGGCTTCCGGAATATTTATGCAATATTCAAGTTCTACTTAATAATTTCCCAGATTGTGGCGCATACGCATCGGCGATAAAAACAGTAAGACCGCATGGGCAGGTGTTTTTCCCGAATCTGGACAAACTTCCTCACGAACCGTGGATGGGCATCCTGCCGAATTTCTTTGAGCTATTTCAGGAGGGATTGACGGCCTTTCACCCATCTTCAATTGTTTTTCCAAAAGAGGTGCTTCAGGAAGTGGGGGGGTTTCCTGTGGGTGTTGTGTTGTTTGAAGATATTTGTTGTTGGGTGAATGTTGCCATCCGTTATCCAATTGCTTTTAGCCCAAAACGCTTGACTATTTATCACCAGGAGGCCATCAACCGCTCAAATGTCCATAAAAATTTGAACGAGGTGCCATTTGCTAATATAATTCGAAAAGCGATCACTGATGGTGTGGTTTCTCTTGAGTTACAGCAGGAAGCGCTCGAATTCGTGGCGCAATGGCAAATTCATATTGCATCTGCAAATATTATCAA
>JBBIUJ010000287.1:0-5545 GCA_037440345.1 Prolixibacter sp. | reverse complement strand
GAACCTGTTTTTGATACCGCGCTATGGTCTGACCGGGGCAGCTGTCAGCAGCGCTGCATCGCTTGGCGTACTGAATTTGCTGCGGTATCTGTTCCTCTATTTCAAATACAACTTTCAGCCGTACAACCGGCATTTCGTGACCGTGATCGTGATTGGTGCAATGGCTTATTTTGTAGCACATGAGGTCCCGGTACTATTTCATTACATACCCGATCTGGTCATCCGAAGCGGTGTGTTTACCATTCTGTTTTTGCTCCCGATCTATTTTTTCAGGATTTCGGCGGATCTCAATCAGGCTGCTGATAATTTCTTGAAGAAGAAGTTAATAATCTGATAGTTGACGTTCATTGAAGAGGGACATGGCCAAGCATCATTGGATTATTTATAGAAAAAATGTATATTTGTGAATACATAGTAGTAAATGAAAAATATAACCGACATATTAACTTGGAAGCAAAATTTTGGTCTTTTGCCAATACACCTTATACCAACGCAAAAAGATGAAAAAAGCTACATTATGCTTAATGGTGGGCATGGTGATTTTTGTTTAAAGACTATATATGAAGAAAGAAGCCCTGAAAGTTATTATACTCTAGCTTGGTCTAGCAATACAAAAAACTTTGTAGTTTTAGATGGGGAAAACGTAAAAATTTATAATTGGAAAAAGGATAAACAAGAAATTGTTCAAAGAAATCAAGTAGAAAAAAACTTTGAAAAGTTTTATAATTATCTAGTTTCAAATAGCTATAAAACAGACAAAGATGTTGTCCCATTCGTAATTGATGTTTTCAAACAGTTTAGGAATTTTACGCAAGAAAAAAAAAATGCTGTTGGAGCATTAAATCTATTATTTGTCCTTTTAGCTGGACTTGAGGATGATTTGAATTCTTTTGACTTTGACAAATGGGGTTTGTCAAACATTGAAATTCCAGGAAATTTTGAGCATTACCTTAATAGGTTGAAAAAGGGTGTTTCAAATATTACTCCTAAATTAGACTTAATCATTAGACATTCTTCTGGAATGCTTTTTCAGGAAGCACAAAATGAAGTTATTACTTTTGACAGACAATTAGATTTGTGGGGTGCTTATTCAAATAAAATTGAAAATAGAATAAGCTTATATTCTAGTATTCATTATACACCTTCATATTTAGCAAGGGCAATCGTAGAAAATGCGTTAAGGAAAATAGACTATAGCAAACAAACTATTAAAATATTTGATCCAGCTTGTGGTTCTTCGGAGTTTTTAATTGAAGCTTTAAAGCAACTTCATGAAAATGTGTATTCCGGAATTGTTCAAATTATTGGATGGGATTCATCAGAATCTGCGATAAGCACTTCAAAATTCTTATTGACTTATGAAAAGAGAACGATTTGGAAAGATCAACTCACATTTGATATTAGATTAGTAGACGATTCGTTAAAGGAGGAATGGAGAAATGATTATGACCTAATTTTAATGAATCCCCCCTTTGTATCGTGGGAGCAACTGGATAAGAATTCTAGAGAAGCCGTTAAAGGAGTTTTAAGTTTAAATATATCTGGAAGACCTAATCAAGCAAGTGCGTTTTTTTATAAAGCTATTCAGTCATTAAATGAAGTAGGAGTGATAGGTTGTGTTGTTCCTTCATCACTATTATATTTAGATGCTTACCATAAGTTAAGAAATGAGATAGTTGACTTTATCAATATTGACTTAATTGGTAAATTAGGAAATTTTATTTTTGAAGATGCTTTAACAGATGTTAGTTTTATAATTGGACATAAACCCCAAAGCCAAGCTGTTCCTTATGTGTTGTGGACGAGAAACGAGAAAGGTTTTGCTCAAGATGCTCTCAGGGATTTAAGGAAAATGCATTTTTCTGAAACTTTTAAAGTAGTTGAAAAAGAATACAGTATATATCAACCTACCAAATTTCCAATTACAAAAGAAAACTGGAAGCCAATTTCATATAATGAAAATGAATTATTAAAAACAATTGAGAGATTTGTTTTTGAACAGAGGTTAGTTAAAGTTTGTGATATATTTAATGTCCAGCAGGGCATAAGAACAGGGAATAATGCAATTTTCAAAATTTCGTCTGCTGAATTTGAAAAACTACCAGATAATGAGCAAGTATATTTTAGACCTGTTGTCGATAATGATTCTGTTAAAAATGGTATAATTAGAAAAGAGAATTATGTTTGGTATCCATATGATGAAAATGGGTTAAACATTTTAACTGAAGAAGAGCTTATATTAAAAGTTCCTACTTATTTTAAGAATACTTTAAATACATATAGACTTGAACTGAGTCAAAGAGCAAGAAAAGATATATCGAATTGGTGGCATTTAAGTGAACATAGAGTTTGGTTGAGAAGACATGAGCCAAGATTATTTTCAACAGAATTTGGTAAGTCGGATTCTTTTGCATTCGATAGTATTGGTGAATTTGCTGTTGAGAGAGGAAATGCTTGGCTTCCAAAGAAAGGGTTTAAAAATAAAGATTTATTCTATTTTTACCTTGCGTTATTTTCAAGTCCATTTTTTGATAAACTGTTATCAATTTATTCCAAACAGCTCTTATCTGGTTGGGATTTAGGTAAAAAATATACAAAAGATATCCCAATTCCTGATGTCCAGTCTTCTGAAGTTATGAATTCCCCTGCTTTTACTCAGTTATTGGAAATAGGTAAAGATTTGTCAGAAGGTCGTTCTCATTTAAAAGCAATGCTTGACGATATTATAATTAAGTATTTTTATCCTCAAAGTCAAGATTTGTAAGTATGCTAAATCCCAAGAATATTATCACAGAGATTTGCAAAACAAGCAAGAGCTTCTTTCCAGAGTCAAGTTTCTATTTGGAGCCAATAAATATTTCTAAATACTATTCTACGGGGAATTTTACATCAAAAGCGATAAATCATAATAAGAATTCCAATGAAGAAATCAATGTTATTAAATGGTTTGATGACTTTTGGATATATATGGAAATAACATTCAATCAGGCAGATAAAAATACAATAAATACTTTTTTTACTTTGTCTGTTTTTGAGGGGAGTAGTCCAGACAATATTAAAAATCAATTATTTAGAGCTGAATGGGATTCATATGATAATAACTTAATCCATCCTCAGCCACATTGGCATTTTTATTCAAATGGTGCATTTGAGAATATTGTAAAAGATTTTGCGGATGTTATTGATAAAGAACAATCTGATTTTATTGAGATGATAAATGAGGAGAAATCTAAAAGAATTGAAGTTAATAAAATGCACTTTGCAATGAGTGCTTTGTGGAGTAAGAAAACCGAAGGTCACATTCATAAAATTTCAGAAGATAACGATTTACTAAATTGGTATCGAAGTCTATTGAGTCATATCAAAACTCAATTGGAATATGTTAAATAAAACCAAGAAATGTCAACAGCAATTATTGCACAATGCGGATTTCAGAAGGTTTACAAGTTCTATACCCGCTGTTAAAGTTTGTAATGAGGAAGACTTAGTCACGCAATTCAGCAAATTGCCTAGTACATAGCCTTGAATCATGGAAAACAGACCGTTGGTTTCAATTATCTCGCCTACCTACAACCACGAAAAGTACCTGGCTGATTGCATTGATTCAGTCATGATGCAGAGTTATACGGAGTGGGAAATGATCATTCTCAACGACGGCAGTACCGACCGTACCGCAGAAATTGCCGCTGCTTACCAGGAAACGGATAGCCGCATCAAAGTGGTAAACCAGGAAAATATCGGGATTTTCAGACTCTCTGAAACCTACAACAAAGGGGTAGCGATGGCCACCGGCAGCTACATCGCTATTTTGGAAGGAGATGATTGCTGGGCTCCTCAAAAGCTGGAGATGCAGGTGGCTGAAATGCAAAAGGATCCGGATGCGGCGCTTTGCTGGAGCATGGCCAAATGCGTAAATTCGGATAAAAGCCTGGTTTATTATACCGCACCCGATCTGGATGCTGCGGATGCCGGTTTCTACAACAATGATCCTGCCGGTTCCATCATGAACATCTTTCTATTCCGTAATTGCATCCCTGCATTGACCATTCTGATCAGGAAAGAGGCCTTGCTGAAGATCGGTGGATTTAAGCAGGTGTTCAATCTGCCTTTGGTAGATCTCCCAACACTATATGAATTGGCAGTGGCAGGCCGGTTTATTTTCATACCTGAAACGCTTGGTGACTGGCGCAACTACGCAACCCAGGTTACAAAGACCTATCCAGCGGTAATGACGGAGGGGTTTTACAAGATGGCAAAACAGTTTTTGGAGGGCTATTCCGCAGCTGCCAACATAATTGTGGCCGTGAAGGATATTGATCGCTATTATGCCGGCAGAATGGTGATCGCCTTTGCCCGGTCGGGAAGATACAAACTGATAAGAAGAGAATATGCTTCTGCCAGGAAGGACTATGTCAAGGCAATCTTCAGCTACGGAATGGCTAAGCCGGTATGGAAACTGAGGGCCGCTGTGGGGTGGATTTTCAGTCTGTTCCATCTGGATGTGGAGGGATTGGCGAGGGTCTTAGGGAAGAGATCGTATGCCGTTGAATAGATTAGCGTCAGGCGCGGGCTTTAGCCCAAATTGATTATTTTTGGCCTAAAGTCCCTGATCACCTGCATATTTTACCGTAGCCTGAAGGCTACAGCTATTGAGGAAAAACAAATAAACCGATAAATCAGGAAGAGATTTACCCTTTTACTTCACCGAAAGATAGAAACAGGCGCAATCGCCGTCTCCAATGCTGTTGAGTCTGGCAGCTTCTTTGGAAAAATCCCTCATCTGTTTTTTGGTAAACATCGAAAAATCATCCGAATAGGGGATATCACGCAGATATTTTTCGCTGGAAGCGAACTGTACGAAGGAGGAGTCGTATTCGATTTTGTCAATTTTTAAACCGGTTCTCCGGGCCAGTAATTGAACGCTATTTGTCGTATGCAGGAAGAGATGCCGCGGGGCATCCAGCGCGAACCAGTGGGTGCGGTACTTGCGCCATGCATGTGAGTTGGCCACGGGAATCCTGATAAGGAGCTTGCTGTCTGGTTTGAGCAATTCCCTGATTTTGCCAAGAACCTGTTCGGGATGGTCCATGTGCTCGAAGGCGTGATGAAGCATGATGAAATCGAATTGCCCGGTCATTTCGAAGAGATCCCTTTTCAGGATTTTCAGATTGGTTGTGTTTTGAATATCTCTCTCCAGAAAAGGATCAATCCCCGTCAGGTTTTTGAAACCGCTACGCTGCATGGAAAGGATAATCCTTCCTGAGCCGCAGCCAACATCGAGGATGGAGGAGTTGAAATTCAGCAACCCCGGCTTCATCCAGTGAAATGGATGGGGCAAAAAGAGGGAAAGCACAGCCCCGACCGGATCAAATTTGTGCAGATAGTGACGGAGGAGGCTTCTTTTCAGGAAAAAGACAACCGGGTTGAGCGACAAGCCAAACTTTGGCTTTTGAAAGGAATAATACTCAGTTGGATAAAACCGGGAGAGATCTTTGGGCGTTTCAATGATCTGAAGGCAACCGCAATCGGCACATTCGAGGTATTG
>JBBIUJ010000286.1:0-5552 GCA_037440345.1 Prolixibacter sp. | reverse complement strand
GCATTTCTTTTAAAACCTAATATTGTACTTCACTCGTTCTGCTTGATCTGCCTCCGACTACAAAGCTTTTCAGCTTTACAGATCCTGATACTTTAACGGGTTGTGTGTAAAGCTGACTTTGCAGGGTTGGTTCCGAACCATTTGTGGTATAGCGGATTTCGAGACCGGGAAATTCCACATTAGCATGAAGAATTCCATCTTTGATCATAGCGCCGGGTAGCGGGACCCTGAAATTGTATCCTCCATTTAGGATAGAAAGTCGGGGCAACTCTTTTGTAGCAAGGATGTTGGCTAGTATATTCCAATCTTTTGTTATTGTATTTTCCCTGGCATCCTTGTTTTCGATGGTTTCCCATTTTCTTTCGGGCGACCAGGCTGTCTCAGAAAAGGCGATCAGTCTTGGTAAATAGTAGTATTCGAGCATTGCTTCGCCCTTGATGGTTTCACTCCAGATTTGCGCCTGAACTCCCAGGATATTTTTTTTGGCCACCGGTTTTAGCCTTACTTTACCGGCTAATTCCTTTTCCGTATCGATGGTCCTTCCCATGGCCGTTTTAGTGGTAGTCTTAAACAAATCGTAGGGGGCAAATGCGTAGAATTGTTTGGTGTCCAGGAATCCTGCCCAATAATTTCCCGGCTCAACAGGATCTTTGTCGTAAGGAAAATCAAGGTAGAAATTCGAAACATCACACAGGACAACTTTGTACCCTGAATTGGCCAATTTATACCCAAGATCTTCGGCTCCTTCCGTGTTGTTCCACAAATAGGGCAGTAGTCCCTTCCCGACAAATTCGAAGTTGGGCGTTGGTTTACCATTGGCATCGGATATCAACGCCGCCTCTTCCCACCCGCCGATGGACTTCACGCCATTGTCTTTCAGAATAGCTGAAATTCGCCGGAAACAGTAGGCCTGCAAACTTTTGTCATCTGGTTTGATCTCAGGATGTTCGGCCAACAATTTTTTTACCATTGGTGAACCATTCCAAGCCCCGGTGGCCACCTCATCACCGCCGGTATGGAAGATTTCCATCGGAACACCGGCCTTTTCATACATCTTCCTGATCCCTTTCACGGCAGTATCATAGAAATGATAAACCGATTCCCTGCCAACACAAACCACATTGTCATGATAGCCCTGGGCTGAAATGTATTTTGAGGTATCTTCCGGATCAATCAGCCTGTATTCATTGGCTTCTGCCACTTTTCCCTCCTTCATCAGTCTTTGGTACCTGAATTCCATTGATTTGATGGCAGACCTGACATGTGCCGGGAAATTGATTACAGGAATTACCGTAATGTGCCTCTCTTTGGCAAATTTCAGCATTTCAACAAACTCATCTGAGGTAAAATAGCCACTACCGTAACTATCCTTCGCATCGGCAAATGGTCCGCTTCCATAGGATGGATGCAGGCTGGGATCACTCAAATTTCCGTGTAACCTACGGCTGCCAATTTGTGTCAGCTCGGGTAACCCCGGAATCTCAACCCGCCATCCTTCATCTTCCATGAAATAAAAAAGAAAATGGTTTAGCTTGTAAAAAGCCATGATGTCGAGCATTTTAAGCATGGTTGCTTTCGTCTGAAAACTGCGCGCCATGTCGAACTGCAATCCCCGGTAGGGGAATCTGGGTTCGTCGGTTATCCAAAGGGATGTGGCTTGAAGTGGACTCTTCCTGTTTTGAAAAGAGGTAGCAGGAAGCGATGCTAAAAAACTCTGAATTGCATAAAACACCCCGGCACCATCCTTCCCTTCCATGTCGATGCCAGTTTTCGGATCCACTGAGAGTTGGTAAGACTCTTTTTTTGTGAACTGACCAAATTTTAAATGTAATGAAAATGAAGGTTGATGCGTTGGCTTACCTTTCACCATGGTAAAATCCTCGCCAGTCAGCTCTTTCAATCTTTTGGCAAGGTATTCCGCTTCGGAATCAAGACCCTCTCCATAAAAAATTTGCCACTTTTTATCAATAAGAATCGGATCTTTACCATTTTTGAAGGAACGAGGAGTAGGGATGATGCTATTTTGCGGGATTTCATTTAGTTGACTTAGTTTCAAGTTGGAAGCATACCTGCTTGAGGGTGTAGGAACTTCCAATTCGTCCTCTGCAGTTCGCTTTAACTGTTCCGGTCGCGTAAACTCTCCGATGATCTGTTTTCCAACCGGAACAATACCCATTTCCTTACCTTCCGCATCATAAAATACGAAGTACATTCCCAAGGCTGCGTCGGTCTGTTTGATCATGAAACCAGTGCCGCAGTAGTTTATTCGGATTGAATCACCAGGAAGCAGCCGGAAATTTTTGGAAGGTATCAATTTGAACCAGTCACCGTTGATATGGACAATTTTTGCCGCCCTTACCGAATCTTCGATAATTGGAGTGGGTGGCATCTGGAAAAAAACATAGCCCACCCTTTATCGCCCAGGGTCATTTTACTCCGGTTGTAAATCGTAAAGGCTGCCAGCGCCTGGGTTTTACCCTGGTACATATTGGTTATGACTTCCCATTTGACCTTCAATTCAGAGGATAAAGGAAGAGTATTGGTTTGCTTTTCTGAGCAACGGAAGGATAAGCAGGAAGCGGCAAATAACAATGCCGCATAGAATAATTTTGTCATTCAAATGTTGTTAAGTAGTTGTAGTGTAATATCTTGACATATCAAAAATTGACAAGTTCAATTTTTGATTGTCGTGATAAAAAAAAGAATTGGTTGATTAACTTTATCCAGAATTCAAATCCAAATTTCTTTTTAAAATTAACGAATCCATTTTTAAAACTACAACGATGACTGAAACAAAACGATTGATCTCCCTGGATGTCATGAGGGGGTTGACAGTCGCTGCCATGATAGTGGTCAACTATCCGGGTAGCGAGCTTTTTTCCTATGCACCATTAAACCATTCCAAATGGAATGGACTTTCACCAACCGATCTGATTGCGCCTATTTTTCTATTTGTAGTAGGTGTCTCGATTGCTTTTGCTTATACAAAAAGGCTGGAAATGGGTGCGCCCAAGTCCGAAATGTATAAGAAAATTGTCGTACGGTCTATAAAAATTTACTTGGTTGGTCTCATTCTCAATCTTTTGCCAGATTTTAATTTTGTTGATCTCAGATACACAGGTACGCTTCCGCGGATTGCGCTGGTATTTCTCTTTTGTGCTTTTCTGTTTTTAAATAGCAACTGGAAGAAGCAGGCATGGATTGGCATTTCAATTTTGGTTGCTTACTGGCTGGCCATGCTGTTCATCCCTACGCCAGGATACGACAAACCGATGCTGGAGCCCGGTATTAACCTGGCTGCCTGGCTTGACACAAAATTCCTGCCCGGCACCATGTGGCAAAAAACCTGGGACCCAGAGGGGATACTCAGCACTTTTCCATCTTTTGTTTCCGGCATATCGGGCATGGTAGCCGGAAGCCTTTTGTTGGGTAAACTGGAAAAGAAGGACAAGGTAATTTACCTGATGATTGGCGGTTTTGTCTCAATTATTCTGGGTTATATCTGGAACCTGCATTTTCCTTGTAATGAAAATATCTGGAGCAGTTCATTCGTGTTAATTACTTCGGGTGTTGCCGCGCTATTTTTGGGATCACTGTTTTATCTGATTGATATACTTGGCATTACCAGATTTACAGAAGGTGGGTTGATTTTTGGCGCCAATGCCATAACCGTCTATTTTCTGGCAGATATTTGGGCGCTTTTCTTTTATGAATTCAAAATTGGAAGCGCTTCCCTGAACGAACATTTCGTAACATATTTTTCAGGTTTTGGGCCTTCTCCGCAGTTTTGGAGCATGATATACGCGCTGTTGTTTGTCTTGATCAATTTTATTCCGGCGCTCATCCTTTACCGTAAAAGGATTTTTATCAAGTTATAATTTAAGGGAATAAAGCAGTATGTGATGCTTTATTCAAGTTTTTGGCATCACATTCTGCTTTTTAACGATTCGCTGGTTTATTTCCCAAAACTTTTAAGAATATTGTTTGTTAAGAACATTGTAAACCTAAATTGGATTTGAGTGAGAATTGATATCAACACCTTTGCCTTGGTACTTGGAATTTTCTATGCCATTCAATTTATAATTTTTCTGATAGAATATTATTATAACAAAAATTACAAGGGGCTTGGATGGTGGTTGATTTATGCCGCGTCCGCTTTATTTGGGTTCATTTGTTTAATCTCAAGGCAAATCAAATCAATCGAACAATTTGCTGTCTTAGGGCAAAATTTAGCTTTCATCTTCTCCTCTTTTTTTATGTACATAGGCCTGATGAGATTCTTGGGCAAAAGGGAAAGGATGAGCCTGATAGTCATCATTTTTATCTTATTTATAATCCCATTCTCCTATTTTCTTTTCTATCAGGACCTGATCCAGATAAGAACGATCATAATCTGGTCCACAGTAGGCATAATAGCAGTTCTGTCAATATATGACCTGCAAAAATACAAGACCCAATCTCTGGCGATTGCAACCAATATTTGCATAACAGTATTTGTTGCACATGCGTTGTTTTCATTATCCAAGGTATTTTTTCTTTTGACTGGGAGCGAGATAAAGGCATTTGATTCCCAGGTACTTGTTAACACGTCGACCTATGTTGAACTATTGATTGTCTCTTTGTTCTGGACCTACACGATAATCCTGCTGATCAATCACCGGTTGACGGCGGAGATGAAACAGGCCAAAGACCATTTTGAAGTTATCTTCAATACAACACCGGATACAGTGGTGATTTCGAACTTTATGGATGGCCAGATTCGTTCATTTAACAATAAATTTAAGGAAATAACTGGCTACAACGATGAAGATCTGGTGGGAAAAACGGCAGTTGATTTGAATCTTTGGAACGATATGGAAGATCGGAGGAGGTTTACTGCAGTTGTTCAAAAACAAGGTTATTGCTTTGATTATGAGGCACAATTTCGGATTAAAGATCAAAGTGTTTTGACCGGTTTGATTTCAGGTCAAATCGTTTCGCTAAACAGTGAAACCCAAATGATCAGTGTGATCCGGGATATCACTGAGCGAAAGAAAAGGGAAAAGGAAACCTTAAGGCAAAATGTTCAATTACAGACACTTAACAATGAGAAAGACAAGTTTTTCTCTATTATTGCCCATGATCTTAAAAATCCATTTAATTCCTTTCTGGGTTTAACTGAGGTCATGGCGGATGAAATACCCAACCTGCCGTTGAGCGAAGTAATCCTGCTTGCCGGTAGAATGAGGGACTCAGCGAGAAATTTATACGGACTACTGGAAAATCTTCTCTCATGGTCAATGATCAAAAGGGGAATGACCAGTTTTCATCCCGAAAATTTAACGCTCCTTTCTGAAATTAATGTGAGTATCCTGACTTTCCTCGATCCAGCGAACAAGAAACATATATCGCTTGTGATTAATATCGAGCGTAACATGCAGATATACGCGGATAAAAATATGGTTAGGTCAATGATCAGGAATCTCGTATCAAATGCAATAAAATTTACGCCTGATGGTGGTTCCGTGACAATCTCTGCAGAGGCGCACTCTGATAATTTTACCCAAATTTCC